>JBELBG010000022.1:0-11428 GCA_042095435.1 Thiotrichaceae bacterium
ACGGGGATACTTACTTTCCTGAGTTTGACCGTAGTCAATGGAAAGAGGTTTCGAGAGAAGATCAGAAAGCTGATGAGAAGAATGAATTTGATTATA
Source organism: Thiotrichaceae bacterium (assembly GCA_042095435.1). Taxonomy (GTDB): domain Bacteria; phylum Pseudomonadota; class Gammaproteobacteria; order Eutrophobiales; family Eutrophobiaceae; genus UBA7359. The sequence continues at coordinate 97 of JBELBG010000022.1, forward strand.
GTTTTGTTCTTCTTGAAAGAGTTTAGTTTTATTTGAATTTGTTTTGCGCCATAAAGACGAAAAGAAAATTTAAAAAAATATTATTTGTTAGGACGCCACTGATACTCTTTCAATGAAATACAATCTTTATCATTAAAAACAACATTTTCATCTTCAAGAATAATACGTTGATAATCATCACAACCATCAAGCCCTCTTGGACTAATCTTTCCTTTTGCATTAACGATCCGATACCAGGGTATGTTGTTATTATTTTCTAATTGAGAAAGCGCGCGACCGATATAACGCGCATGATTGGGATAACCGATTAATTTTGCTATCTGTCCATAGGTAGCGACTTTGCCTTCCGGGATACGACATACCATGTCGTAAATCTTTTTATGAGAAATCACTTTTCAAATTTTGGTTTCCTAGAAGGCACGCTAAATATCTTCTCATCTTCCAGCCTCATTGCGGTTAGCTCGCCACCCCATAAACAGCCTGTGTCTAAAGGGTATACATTGTATTGTTTGAATTTTCTTTCTTCGCCAAGTGTGACTGTAGACCAATGGCCGAAGATGATTTTATCTTTATTTGTTTTGCGATTAGCAAGGGCATACCAAGGTATTAAATTTTTAGCTTGTGTTCCCGGTGCATTATTTTCTTCTAAGTTAAGTTTACCTGTCTCTTCAAGATAACGAATGCGAGTAAAACAATTAACAATAAAACGATGATGATCATCCCCGGATAATGTTTTCGACCAGGTGTCCGGTTTGTCACCGTACATATTATGTATAAAGTCAGTAAACTTATCGCTTTGTAATAAGCTTTCAGTTTCTTTTGCCAGTTCCTTTGCTTTTTTTAATGACCATTGTGGCGGTAAGCCGGCATGAATCATGGTGAAGTTTAAATCTTTATCATGAACCAGCAAGGGTAAGTGTCTTATCCAGTCTAATAAATCGTTTGCATCATCAGCATTTAATATTTCATCAAAGGTATCATTGCGATGAGGTTGTCGAACTTTATTGGCAATAGCTAGTAAATGTAAATCATGATTACCAAGAACTGTCTTTGCTTTTTTTTCAAGTGACTTAACATAGCGTAAACACTTTAAGGAATCGGGGCCGCGATTCACAAGGTCGCCAACGAACCAGAGTTTATCTTTTGATTCATCAAAGTTTATTTTATTAAGTAGATCCTGTAATTCTGCATAACACCCTTGCAAATCACCTATAGCATAGGTGCTCATAATTAATGTAATGCGTTGGGCAAGGAAAGATTAAAAATAGGAATACTTGCTTCAAACTCAACACCATCATCGGCAATCATTTCATACGAACCCTGCATACAACCGACCGGTGTTTCCAGAACAGATGCGCTGGAGTATTGATGTGATGCGCCGGGCAAGATATGCGGTTGTTCGCCAATAACTCCTTCGCCTTTGACTTCCTGTACCTTGCCGTTGGCGTCAGTAATAATCCAGTGTCGACGTAATAGCCGTGCTGCCATCATGCCCGTGTTTTTTATCGTTATGGTGTAGGCAAAAACGTAGCGTGAGTCTTTCGGCGAAGACTGTTCAGGGATATAAAGCGTTTCACTTGAAACACTAATGTCATATTGTTTTTCATTCATAAGGTGCATTTCACCTTAATCATGCGTGCTGTGCAAGTCAGGCTTACAGTTTTTTAATCAGATTATTATAAGGCTGAAGATATTATGCCATGTTGAGCATTTGATTTTTGGCGGTAGCTGATAGCTTCACTGAGATGTTGCGTCATAATGGTTTCACTATTTGCTAAATCAGCAATGGTTCGGGCTAGTTTCATGACGCGATGAATAGCTCTGCCTGACAAACCAAGTTTTGTTGTCGCTGCTTGTAATAGTGTTTTATCTGCTTCAGTGAGTACGCAATGCTGTTCTATATCACTTGTGTTTAGTTCAGCGTTAATAGAGTCGCAACGTTGCAATTGTTTATTAAACGCATCAACAACGCGTTGACGTATATTGACACTGCTTTCTGCATTTTCATCTTTAGTCTGATTGATAATGGCATTCGGAATACTGTTTACTTCAATTACCATATCAATGCGATCCATTAATGGGCCGGAAATTTTATGTTGATAACGAAGCACTTGTTCTTCGGTACAGCGACAACGACCGCTTTTATCGCTAAGGTAACCACAAGGACAGGGATTCATTGCTGCTATTAATTGAAAATTAGCTGGATATTCAACTTGGTTTGCTGCACGGGAAATACCAATGCGTCCTGATTCCAAAGGTTCACGTAATACTTCCAGAACCTTGCGATCGAACTCAGGTAATTCATCTAAAAACAAAATGCCATTATGAGCGAGCGAAATTTCACCGGGCTTCGGGTTACTGCCACCGCCAACTAATGCAGCCGCTGAAGCAGAATGATGTGGTGAACGAATGATGCGACGCTTCCAAAAATCAGATGAAAACCCATGTCGGCTGATTGATGCAATAGCTGCACTTTCCAATGCTTGTGCTTCTGTCATTGGTGGCATGATTGTTGGTATGCGCTCGGCTAACATGGTTTTACCAGAACCAGGTGGCCCAATCATGAGTAAATTATGTCCGCCGGCAGCTGCGATTTCCAAAGCACGTTTAGCGTGCTCATGTCCATATATGTCATTCAAGTCATTTCTGTAATTCATTGTTAGTGTATCTGACTTGCTTTTATAGGATTCGATAAGTTCAGATCCTGAAAGATGTGTGCAAACCTCTAATAAGTGTGAAGCAGGTATGCATACTGTATTTTCAACCAGTGAAGCTTCATCAGCATTGGTCTTTGGCAATATTAAAGCTCGTTGTGCTTGTTTCATTGCCATGGCAACAGGTAATACACCGGTGACGGGTCTTAGTTCACCTGTTAAGGATAGCTCGCCTATCACTTCATAATCGCTAATTTGATTTCCTGGCAATTGTCCCGAAGCGATTAAAATTCCTAATGCAATAGGTAAATCAAAACGTCCACCTTCTTTGGGTAAATCAGCTGGAGCTAAGTTGATGGTGATCCTGCTTAATGGAAATTCAAATTGATTATTTAAGATGGCACTGCGAACACGTTCTTTACTTTCTTTAACAGTTGTTTCCGGTAAACCAACAATAGAAAAACTAGGAAGACCGCGAGATAAATGAACTTCAACCGTGACGAGTGGTGCGTCGATGCCGTCCTGTGCGCGTGAGTAGATTATCGCTACGCTCATATCATCATCCTTGATTTGTTTGTTTAATATTTAATCTATAATAATGAAAAAATAGTTTGTTAGTAATGATTTAGTTTTCAGTTTTGTCTAACTGCTTTTCTAAACTTGATAGTTTTTCCTGCATGGCATCAAGTTGTGATCGAGTTCGTTGCAGCAATGCAATTTGAATATCATATTCTTCACGTGTAACCAGATCCATTTTTGCAAAAGAAGCATTTAAAGTGGCACGCAAGTTATTTTCCATTTCCTGTTTAACATTTTGCATGTCTTTCGGTAATACATTAGATACTTCGGCTATTACTTCTTCAATCTTTTCTTTAATCATAAATATTGCCTTTGAATATAAGGACTAAATCATAAGGTTTACATCTTTGTTTGTCATTTCGATCATAAATTCAATACATTACATAAATACGAACTAAATAAGAGCAAAACCCTATATTTTCGCACTATTATGATGCAAACGATTTATTTTAGATATAGATTAATGTCATTAAATACCTCTAAAAGATGCTTAAGCTTATGATTAATAAAATAAAAAAAAATATGGCATAGATGCTGCAAATACGAGTACACAAAACTTTATTTGGAGGGGATTTAAATGAAAAATGTAGTTATCGGTTTATTGGCATCTTCTAGCATGCTTTTATCATCTATGGCATTAGCTGAAGAGTCTGCATCTGCACATGAATTCAGCGCTAATGTTGCTTTATCAACTGACTATATGTATCGCGGTGGTTCGCAAACAAAAGAGCAACCTGCTATTTCTGGTGGATTTGATTATGGACATGCATCAGGTTTTTACGCGGGTATATGGGCATCAAATGTCGATTTCGGGGACTCAGCCAATATTGAAATTGATTACTATGGCGGTATTGCTGGAGAGTTTTCCAATGGTATTGGGTGGGATATAGGTGGTCTTTACTATGCTTATCCTGGTGTGACTGATGCTGATGATGCTGGTGGAGATTTTGATTTTTTCGAAGCATATGGTTCTTTAGGTTACACCTTTAGCGATGTTCAGCTTGAGCCATCTGTAGGTGTTTTCTTTGCTTATAGTCCTGATTACTTTGGTGAAGTGGGTGACTCATATTATGTAGCACTGGATTTAGGATTATCTCTTCCATATGGCTTCGGTTTGGCATTTCAATATGGAAATCAAATGTTTGATGATGAAGCTGCAGCAGGTACTGATTATTCACATTATTCAATTGGTTTAAGTAAAGACGTGGCAATTTTTACTCTGGATGCAACTTGGTATGGCGATGTTGATGATACTGATGCGTTTTGGGGAGATGGTCCATCAGAAGCTATAGTCTTTACTGTCTCAAGTAGCTTCTAATTAAATTAATTAAATACACTGAAATTTGGCTAGTTGATTAAATGGTCAATTAGCCAAAACAAAATTGGAGAAAGAAGTTATGAAGTTGGTAACAGCAATTATTAAGCCTTTCAAACTTGACGATGTAAGGGAAGCACTGTCAGAAATCGGCGTTCAAGGCATGACAGTGACAGAAACCAAAGGTTTTGGTCGTCAAAAAGGCCATACAGAGCTATACCGTGGTGCTGAATATGTGGTGGATTTTTTACCCAAAATCAAGCTCGAAGTAGCGGTAGCTGATGATAAGGTCGAAGACGTTGTTTCTGCCATAACCAAGGCTGGCAGTTCAGGCAAAATTGGTGATGGCAAAATTTTCGTATCTGATCTTAGCCAAGTTATACGTATTCGTACGGGTGAAACAGGTGATGAAGCACTTTAACGTGCTCTCATAAATTATTTCACTAAATTCAATCTGCGGGAGGATTATAAAGTGGAAGCAACAACAGAATTAGCATATGCATTAGATACCTTTTATTTTTTGGTAATGGGTGCATTCGTGATGTGGATGGCAGCAGGTTTTTCCATGCTCGAAGCCGGTCTGGTTAGAGCAAAAAATACTACTGAAATATTAACAAAAAATATCAGTCTATATGCCGTAGCATGCATTATGTACATGGTATGTGGTTATTCAATCATGTATGGCGGCGGTGAATTTACAATGTTTCTTGATGGCATTGTTGGAGATGGCGTAGCGGGAGCTGATGATCCAGCAACATATGCACCATCAGCAGACTTCTTCTTCCAAGTTGTTTTCGTTGCAACTGCGATGTCAATTGTTTCTGGCGCAGTAGCAGAGCGAATGAAACTATGGTCATTTCTTTTATTTGCAGTAGTGATGACGGGTGTTATTTATCCGTTAGAAGGAAGCTGGACATGGGGTGGAGTAGCTGTTTTCGGCATGTATACATTAGGAGACCTAGGGTTTTCTGATTTTGCTGGTTCCGGTATTGTTCATATGGCTGGTGCAGCAGCAGCACTTGCAGGCGTATTGGTGCTCGGCGCTCGTGAAGGTAAATATGGTAAAGATGGACAAGTTAATGCGTTACCTGGTTGTAACTTACCTCTCGCTACCTTAGGTACATTTATCCTTTGGATGGGCTGGTTTGGTTTTAACGGTGGTTCAGTGCTTGCGACTGCGAGTGTTGAAAGTGCAAATGCTGTAGCTATTGTCTTTATGAATACTAATATGGCTGCTGCGGGTGGTTGTATCGTCGCTTTAATCCTTGCTAAAATAATGTTTGGTAAAGCTGACTTAACGATGGCATTGAATGGTGCTTTGGCCGGATTAGTCGCTATTACGGCTGAACCTTCAACACCGACTGCATTACAAGCAACTATTTTTGGGGGTATCGGTGGTGCTTTGGTTGTATTCAGTATTGTCGGACTTGATAAACTTAAGATTGATGATCCGGTTGGTGCGATTTCAGTACACGGTGTTGTCGGTCTACTGGGCTTAATACTCGTACCTTTCACAAATGACGGATCTAGTTTAACGGGTCAATTGATTGGTGCTGCTACCATTTTCACATGGGTATTTGTTGCTTCTTTGATTACATGGATAGCGATTAAAACCATAATGGGTGTCAGAGTTAGTCAAGAAGAAGAGTTCGAAGGCGTTGATATTGGTGAATGTGGTCTGGAAGCGTATCCGGAATTCAAACAAGCTAATTAATATTTCATTTCTTTGAAATTAAACAGGCACTCCGGTGCCTGTTTTTTTTTGCATATTAAGATCTTTTTAGTGCGGTATACGATGAAATTAATTCTTTAATAGGTTAAATTCGAACTTATTTGGAGCATACTTAATGTTTATTTAAATCATGATATTGATTTTATGTTAAAAAATTAATTTACCTAAAAGGGGAGATGGAGTTATGAAGTTAGTAACCGCGGTAATTAAACCATTTAAATTGGATGATGTTCGTCAGGGCTTATCTGAAATTGGCGTTCAGGGAATGACGGTCACAGAAACAAAAGGTTTTGGTAGACAAAAAGGTCATACGGAATTGTATCGAGGGGCGGAATATATCATCGATTTTCTGCCAAAAATTAAAATAGAAGTTGCTGTGGATGATGCTCAGGTCGATGCTGTTATTGAATCGATTATTAAATCTGCCAGTACTGGAAAAATTGGTGATGGCAAAATTTTTGTCTCTGAACTGGAGCAAATCGTAAGAATTAGAACCGGAGAAACCGGTAGTGATGCAGTTTAATAAAATAAAGGAATTACTTAGTTTAAGTTAAAGATAGTGGATATTTATTTTAATAGGGTATTTATATAGTTAGGGGAAAGGTTAATGAGCCGTGTTTTATTATTTTTATTTTTAGTATTCCCAACAATGGTTTTTGCTGATGAGTTAAATCCAGCTGATACAGCATGGGTATTAACGTCAACAGCATTAGTCCTTTTTATGACCTTACCTGGACTAGCATTGTTCTACTCCGGGTTAGTCAGGGTGAAAAATGTATTATCAGTTTTGATGCAATGTTTTGCTATAGCATGTCTGGTTTCTATTATGTGGCTGATTGGTGTCTATGGTTTAGCATTCGGAGATGGTGGGCCACTTAACCAATTTATAGGTTTAGGTAATTTTATGGCATCTGGTATTGGCCTTGATGCACTTAGTGGCAGCATTCCGGAAGTCGTTTTTTTCATGTTTCAAATGACGTTTGCGATTATTACGCCAGCACTGATTGTCGGCGGTTTTGCTGAAAGAATGAAGTTTTCTGCAGTTCTTTGGTTTAGTGCTATCTGGATAGTTTTGGTTTATGCGCCCGTTTGTCACTGGGTATGGGGTGGTGGTTGGCTAGCTGATATAGGTTTTATGGATTTTGCCGGTGGTGCCGTTGTTCATATTAATGCAGGTGTTGCAGCAATAGTTGCTGCAATAATAATTGGTAATCGTAGAGGTTTCCCTGATCAACCAATGCCACCTCATAATTTGGCATTGGTTGTAGCCGGTGCAGGTATGTTATGGGTTGGCTGGTTTGGCTTTAATGGAGGTAGTGCATTAGGTGCAAACAGTAGTGCCGGTATGGCAATTACCGCCACGCATCTTTCAGCAGCGGCAGGTTCGTTGGCCTGGATGGCATGTGAATGGATAAAGTTTGGTAAGCCCAGTGTTTTGGGAATCGTAACGGGAATGGTTGCTGGGTTGGGTACGATAACTCCTGCATCAGGTTACGTTGGCCCGGTTGCTGGCTTGGTTATTGGTCTGATTGCTGGTGTCGTTTGTTTCTATGCAACTCAATATATCAAACGCACTTTGAAGATCGATGATTCTCTTGATGTGTTTCCTGTGCATGGTGTCGGTGGCATATTAGGCACATTGTTGACCGCGGTGTTTTATTCCAGTTCGTTTGGTGGTTTGGCAACAGACGAAGCTTATTCTATTGCTCCGCAATTAGGTGTACAGGCAATAGGCGTCATTGCTACGATACTTTGGTGTGGCGTCATTACTTTTGTACTGCTTAAAGTTCTGGACGCTACTATCGGTTTAAGAGTCAGCAGTGATGAAGAAACGGAAGGTCTGGATATCGTTTTACACAATGAGACGGGCTACAATATTTAGTTCCTGAATAGTTTGCCTCTTTGTGATTGTTACAAAGAGGCAAACTCTCATCTTCAAGCTATATAGCTTAGTAGTATTAAAAATATCAAAAACTTAGGGACTATTTAACGCTAATTAGTAATCATTTTTTGATTTAGTTAGTATATTTTTACTCTAATTCAATTTGTGTATTTAAATATTCTTGCTCAGAGCTTACAATTAGGTATTTGATAATAACTACAATAGCGTTGTGTAAGGAATTTTTCTAAATGGCTGATCTTGTTGATAAAAATATTCTAAAAAGCTTTGTGCCGGCGAGCGCATTAAACTCTGAGAATTTTCAGGAGTTGGCAGGTAAAACGTTTGTTGAAAATGTGGCTGCAGGCCAGACAATCTTTAAGGCGGGTGATGCAGATAGAAAATCTGTCTATATTGTCGATGGCGAAGTAGAAGTGGTCTCTGTTGGCGGAACTTCAAAAACAATTGCTTCAGGTACAGATCAGGCGAAACATGCGCTTGCTAATCAACAACCAAGAAAAGCAACAGCAACAGCAAAAGTAGATAGTCAGGTAATAAGAGTTGATAGTGATTTACTCGATATATTACTGACTTGGGATCAATTGTCTGGCATTGAGGTTGATGAGATTCAGGCAGATGATGGACTAGAAGAAGAAGCCGACCAAGACGATGATTGGATGACACGTATCTTACAATCAAAAGCTTTTATGCAAGTTCCTCCTGCAAATATTCAAGCCATGTTCATGCGTATGCAGGATGTCCCTGTCAAAACGGGCGATGTCATAATTAAACAAGGCGATGATGGAGATTACTATTACATTATCAAACATGGAAAGTGCAAAGTTACCCGAACTTCTAAAACCGGTTCTGAATTAACGCTGGCGACATTGGGTGACGGTGATGCATTTGGTGAAGAAGCCTTACTTTCAGAAGCAAAACGAAACGCAAATATTGTCATGACTACGGATGGCGCATTAGTACGTTTAGCCAAAGAAGATTTTAATGAATTACTTAAAGAACCGATGTTGAGTTGGGTAACGAACGAAGAAGCTGATGCGATGGTCAAGGACGGAAGCGTTGTTTGGATTGATGTCAGGCTTGAGAGTGAGTATAAAAATGAAAATATTGAAGGCAGTATCAATATTCCTCTGTTTATGTTGCGCTTAAAAGCCCAAACACTGGATGCTGATAAACAATATATTCTTTATTGTAATAGTGGCCGCCAAAGTTCTGCCTGTGCCTTTTTATTAAGTGAACGTGGTTTAAAGGTTCACTGCCTTAAAGGCGGTTTGGTAGAGCGCACTGGTAGTTAACATTATTGTATAAAATAGTTTTTAACTCTCACTGTGCTTAGCAGTATTAATCTTGATAGTTCTACCTCAAATTATGCTGTTTTTGGCAACCCAATAAATCATAGTAAATCTCCACAGATTCATAGCCTGTTTGCTGAACAAACAGGCATATCACTTAGTTATCAGGCAATAGAAGTCCCTGTCGATAGTTTTAGCGAATACGTCAGGCTCTTTGCGGACCAAAATGGTAAAGGGCTAAATATTACTGTACCTTTTAAAGGTGATGCTTTTTCCTTATGTAATACATTAACTGAACGTGCAAAAAAATCAGCTTCTGTTAATACAATCTGGTTTGATGATAAAAAAGGAATTCATGGAGATACAACAGATGGAAAAGGTTTGCTTAATGATCTCACTATTAATCACTGTATAGATCTAAAAAATAAGTCGATACTTGTTTTGGGTGCAGGCGGATCGGTTAGAGCCATACTGGAACCGCTTTGTGAACAAGAGCCAAAAAAAGTTGTAATAGCCAATCGTACTGTTTCCAAAGCAGAGGAGCTTGTTGAATTATTTTCAGATAATACTGATATACAAGCCTGTTCTTATGACAGCCTGCAACAAATTACACAGTCTTTCGATTTAATCATTAACGGAACATCGCTCAGTCTGAGTGGGAAGTTACCTGATATCCCAGCGGTCGCTATTAATAATATAACCAGTTGTTATGATTTAATGTACTCCGATACGGACACTGTCTTTATGCAGTGGGCGAAAGAGCAAGGCGCATTAAAAGTTATGGATGGTTTGGGAATGTTAGTTGAACAGGCAGCAGAAGCATTTCTTATCTGGCATAAGGTCTTACCTGAAACGAAACCGGTAATAAATTTACTTAGAAAGCCGAATAGTTAAAGTCCGTTTAGTTCATCCATCAAATCCGGCAACCATGTTACCAGTTCAGGCACCAGTAACAGAATAATAATAGTAATAAGCTGTATTAATACAAACGGAATAATGCCGGAATAAATTTGCTGTATACGCACTTCGACTGGTGCAACGGCTTTTAGATAAAATAATGAAAAACCGAATGGTGGTGTTAAAAAAGATGTTTGCAGGTTAATAGCAATTAGCACCGCAAACCATAACAAATCAATACCTAATTGATTGGCAATAGGTGCCAAAATAGGAATAACAATAAAGCAGATTTGTAAGAAATCCAGAAAGAAGCCAAGAATAAAAATAAGGATCATACTGACTAAAAGGAAGCCCCAGATACCTCCTGGCAAACTGGACATTGCATCTAGAACCAGCCTGTCTCCGTCCATCCCGATAAATACAGAACCAAATGCGGAAGCACCAATTAAAATAATAAAAACCATACTGGTTAATTTTGTTGTTTGTTGCATTGCATTACTCAAATTCTTTAATGTTAACTTTCTATGCAATGCGGCGAGTATCATTGCGCCAATCGCGCCTACTGCTGCTGATTCGGTTGGTGATGCGATACCAAAAAATATTGAACCGAGAACAGCAAGAATCAAAAATAAAGGTGGTAGTAGTGTGATTAACGCTTGTATGTAATTTAAGTTTTCGCCATCGGTTTTTAATGCGGGTGCATGCTGTGGTTTATATAAAGCATAGAAAAAAATATAAAGCATAAATAATATAACTAAAAGAGAACCAGGTACCACAGCACCCATAAATAAGCGACCTACAGGTACTCCCATTACATCGCCAAGCAGGATTAAAATTATACTCGGTGGAATGATTTGTCCTAAAGTACCGGAAGCCGCAATCGTACCTGTTGCAAGGGCAGGTGAGTAATTGTGTTTAAGCATGGTTGGTAAGGCAATAATACCCATTGTTACAACCGTTGCACCA
>JBELBG010000023.1:0-11257 GCA_042095435.1 Thiotrichaceae bacterium
TAAAATCACGAAGTATGTGTTGTTTTCAGATTGCAGTGATGTCATAAAATGTTTCGCTAATAAAATACTAGATAAAGTATTAATGGCTATATTTTCATTAAAGAAGTCACTGTCTAACTGACGTATACTCTTTTCAGGCTTGTGTTCGGGTGTGTGTAGTAAGCCTATAGCATTAATAAGAATATCTACCGAGTCTGTTTCATTGGCAAGCGTTTCAATTTCCAACTCGTTTTTTATATTTAGTTTTACCTAGGCCAATCTTTTATGTTTGTATGTTGGGCAGTTTGAATTAAAGGTGGCCTTAACTTCAGCATTAGGATAATTATCAAGAAAACACCGAACAAGAGATAAACCGATGCCTCCACTACCGCCAACAATAAGAATATTCATTACTCACCAATTAACTTATATAAATAAGGGATATTATATTTAAGGCTGATTAAACAAGTAAGATAAGTTCGTCGTTAATCTTAATCTGACTTGGACAACGGGAAAGTTTTTTGGAAATCAGAAAGTAATTAGCAGTTTATTAAAGAGTGAACAGTTTGATAAGAGTTAAGACATTAATTTAATTAATGCTGCTTTAGCCTCAAAATCTTCTACTGCTGACATTGCATCGTTGAATGCAGTGACTTTTTCGCTATGAGTTGCGAGGAGCTTTGATAGCTCCTCGGTTTCTCTATTGTTTGCTTCACCGCCGTCCTTATATTTGATATCAATTTTCTGTAAGAGGCTAAAATATGTGTTTTTACTTTCACGCATTTCTTGATACGCCTGATAGGCGATACTGGCTTCTTCCGTAAGTTGAGTTTCAAGCATAGGTCGTTAGTAATGTAAATTATGCTACGTTTTCCATTTCGTCTTTGTATTCACCTTTACATGCAAGGCTGTTACATTTTTCGCGATGGGTTAATGCTTTTTGTGCTGCTTCGACATTTTCTTCTTTACCTTCCCATGCTTTTAAACAAGCTGCTTGTAATGCACGACCATAAGAGAAGCTTAATGGCCAAGGCAAATCCGGGTTGCTGGCATTCATTGCATTCAAGTGTGCAGTTGCCAGTTCATCGCTTTGTCCGCCAGAAAGGAAAACAATACCGGGTAATTCTTCGGGTACATTTTCCAATAAGCATTTAACTGTTAGATCGGCAACTTCCTGAACACCTGCTTGTGTTGCACATTGTTTGCCGGAAATAACCATATTGGTTTTTAAAATAGTGTGTTCAATACTTACACCTTGGCTCTTTAAGGTGCTGAATAAAGTAGCCAGTGTTTTTGCCGTGACTTCATAACAACGTTCGATAGTGTTGTCGGCATCCATTAATACTTCAGGTTCAACCATAGGAACAATACCCGCTTCCTGACAAAGAGCGGCATAACGTGCTAATGCATGTGCATTTGCATCAATACAATCCTGACTTGGAATGTTGTCGGCGATAGTAATAACTGCACGCCATTTAGCGAATTTTGCACCAAGCTCTTTGTATTCTGCTAAACGGTCACGTAAGCCATCCAGACCTTCTGTGACTTTTTCGCCAGAATGTAAAGCGAAATCTTTTGCACCGGTATCGACTTTTATACCCGGCATGATGCCTTGGTCAATAAGCGCTTTTGCAAACGGCACACCATCGCTGGTTGATTGACGAATGGTTTCATCAAAAAGAATCATGCCGCTGATGTATTCATTGCAACCAGGATTGGTAATTAATAAATCGCGATAGTTTCTGCGATTTGCTTCGTTTGATTCGAGGTTAATCGTGTCAAATCGTTTTCCGATTGTTGGTGTACTTTCATCGATAGCAAGAATACCTTTGCCTGTTTCTACCATTGCTTTTGCTGTTGCTTCAAGTTCTGCTGCGCTCATTTTATTTGCCTCGTTAACGCTATTAATTTAAAGATAACCCTTGTTTAAAGAGTATGTTCCAATGCTTGTCCTACCTGAATAATTTTCATGTTGTTCGTGCCGCCACGTTTTCCGCGTAGATCGCCTTTTGTGATGATGACAAAGTCCCCTTCCTCGACCATGTCTTCTTCGATCAACTGATCAATCATTTCTTTATTTGCTTCCAGCGGATCAGTATGAGTAATATCAAACTTGATCGGATATACCCCACGGTATAACGATACTCTTCTTCGTGTAGCTATGTGTCGTGTAAATGCAAATATAGGTAAGCCAGAGCTAATACGTGACATCCATAAGCAAGTGCTGCCTGTTTCTGTTAAGGCACATATTGCTTTTGCGCCAATATGGTTTGCGGCATACATAGTCGACATTGCGATCGCTTCAGAAATAGTTTCAAAGCGTTGATTAAGCCTATGATCTGAAATTCGAACACTGCGTTGCTTTTCTGCTTCTTCACAGATACGTGACATTGCTTCAACCACCTTGTCCGGGTTTTGACCAATACTGGTTTCTCCAGACAACATAACCGCATCTGTTCCGTCAATAACGGCATTGGCAACATCAAATACTTCAGCGCGAGTTGGAATTTTGTTTTCGATCATGGAGTCCATCATTTGTGTTGCGGTAATAACTGCGCAATCCATGCTACGCGCCATTTTTATTAAGCTTTTCTGTACAGGTGGTAATGCCGCATCACCAATTTCAACACCCAGATCACCACGCGCTATCATAATTGCATCTGATTTTTCTATGATTTCTTCGACATGATTTAATGCTTCAGCACGTTCTATTTTAGAAATTAATTGCGCAGAACAGTCACACTCATCCATCATTTGACGGGCTTTTATTACATCATTGGCATCTCTTGGAAACGAAATAGCAATAAAGTCTACTTTAATAGCTGCCGCATGCTTCATGTCTTCAATATCTTTATCTGTAAGCGCGCTTGCGGATAGGCCGCCACCTTGAAGATTAATCCCTTTATTATTGCTGAGTTTTCCACCGGTAATCACTTTACAATCAATAATGTTTCCTTCAACAGAATTAACTTGCAAAACAATTTTCCCGTCATCAATTAACAGGGTGTCATCTGCTTTAATATCGTTAGCCAGTTCTTTATAAGTAACGCCAACCTGAGTTTCATCACCGTCTTCTCTTGCCAACTCTGTATTAATTATAAAGTTAGCGCCTTCTCGTAACTGTATTTTGCCTTCCTTAAAGCGTTCGATACGGATTTTAGGTCCTTGCAAGTCAGCAATGACGGCGACAGCGTGCTTATTTTTATGAGATAGAGACCTAATTTCATCGAGTCTTCTTTCGTGTCCTTCGTGGGTATCATGAGAGTAATTTAAGCGAAATACATCAACACCGGCATCTATCAGTTTTTCTAACATTCCCGGTTCATCCGTTGCCGGTCCCAGTGTTGCAATAATTTTAGTTCTTCTCATTTTTAGATACGATTACCTGTTTTATAAAAAAGTAACTTAATTAATCAACATTATTATTAAGCTTATATATCACTTTAATTAATATTCTCTTGCTTTTTCCATTGCTGTCCATGAGCGTGCAGCTTCTTCAAGAATCTCGATTGCAGGCAGTTTCTTTCCTTCTAGATATTCAAGAAAAGCACCGCCGCCAGTCGAGATATAGGAAATATCTTTCTCAACATTGAATTTAGTAATAGCAGCAATGGTATCGCCACCGCCTGCTATGGAATAAGCATTACTCTTTGCAATCGCTTCAGCAAGGCTTTTTGTACCTTGGCTGAATTGATCAAATTCAAATACACCAAGCGGTCCGTTCCAGACTATGGTTTTAGCATTGGCAATTAATTCATTAAATCTTTTAGATGTTTCCGGGCCAACATCCATGATCATGTCATCTGTTTCGACATCATTAACCGACTTTGTTACTGCTGTTGTGTTTTCATCAAACTCTTTGCCGCAGACCACATCAACAGGTAATGGGATCTGACAACCATTTGCTTCGGCATCTTTCATTAGCTTCGCTGCGGTTT
Source organism: Thiotrichaceae bacterium (assembly GCA_042095435.1). GTDB lineage: Bacteria > Pseudomonadota > Gammaproteobacteria > Eutrophobiales > Eutrophobiaceae > UBA7359. The sequence goes on from JBELBG010000023.1 coordinate 3,918, forward strand.
CAACCAGGTCTTCTTCATAAAGAGATTTGCCAATCTCATAACCTGCCGCTTTTAGAAAGGTATTAACAATACCGCCGCCAACAATCAGTTGATCTACTTTTTCTGAAAGAGTTTCAAGTATAGTGAGTTTAGTGGAGACTTTGGAGCCGCCGACAACGGCTATAACAGGTCTTTCCGGCTCTCTTAGTGCTTTTGTTAATGATTTAAGTTCAGCAATGAGCAATGGGCCGGCTGCAGAAATGGCAGCATACTTTGCAACACCGTGAGTTGAAGCTTGTGCACGATGTGCTGTTCCAAAAGCGTCATTGATATAAATTTGACAAAGTTGTGCCATTTTACGAGCCAGTTCATCGTCATTTTTTGTCTCGCCTTTTTCAAAGCGAACATTTTCACAAAGTACGACCTGGTGATTATCCATGTCGATACCATTAACCCAGTCTTTAATAACTGGGACATCTATATCCAGAAAGTTGCTTAAGGATTTGGCAACCGGAGCAAGCGAGAACTGCTCATCGTATTCGCCTGCAGTTGGGCGGCCTAAATGAGACATAAGAATAATCTTTGCTCCCGCTTCATGCACTTCTTTTAGCGTTGGCAATGTTGCTCTGATACGAACATCACTGGTTACCTCACCATTCTTTATCGGGACGTTATAGTCCTCGCGAATGAGAACAGTCTTACCTGATAAATCAAGATCCGCAATTTTAACTAAAATAGACACAGTTTATTTTGCACTCATTAATGCTTTAGTGGTGTCCAACATACGGTTAGAAAAGCCCCACTCATTGTCATACCAGGCAATAACTTTAACAACATTGCCTTCCAGCACTTTCGTTAGCGTTGCATCGAATGTTGATGATGCCGGATCATGATTGAAATCAACAGAAACCAAAGGTGCTTCAGTGTAAGCAAGCACACCTTTTAATGAACCTTCAGCTGCTTCTTTCATTAATGAATTAATTTCCTCAACACTGGTATCACGAGCTGCAGTAAAGCTTAAATCAACCATTGAAACATTAATCGTTGGAACGCGAACAGAAAAGCCATCAAGTTTGCCGTTTAATTCGGGTAATACCAAGCCTACTGCAGCAGCAGCACCGGTCTTAGTAGGAATCATAGACATGGTTGCAGAACGTGCACGACGTAGGTCTGAATGATAAACATCAGTTAGAACCTGATCGTTTGTATAAGCATGTATGGTCGTCATAATACCGGCGACCATACCTATGTTTTCATGTATTACTTTGGCAATCGGTGCGAGACAGTTTGTTGTACATGATGCGTTTGAAATAACGGTATCGCTTGCTTTAAGTGTGTCATGATTGACACCGTAAACAACAGTTGCATCAACATCACTTCCGCCTGGTGCCGAAATAACAACTTTCTTTGCGCCACCTTCAAGGTGTGCACTGGCTTTTGCCTTGCTGGCAAAGAAACCGGTAGATTCGTGTACAACGTCTACACCTAGTTCAGCCCAGGGCAATTTGGCAGGGTCACGTTCTGACAGTACGCGTACTTTGTCACCGTTAACAATCATGTTGTCGCCTTCGACAGAAATAGTACCAGGGAATTTTCCATGAGCGGTATCGTATTGTGTTAAATGAGCGTTGGTATTTGCGTCACCTAAGTCATTAATTGCGACGATTTCAATCTCGTCAGTACGTTCAGACTCATAGACTGCACGTAAAATGTTGCGACCAATTCGCCCGTAACCATTGATACCTACTTTAATTGCCATTCTTCTGCTCCAATCTTCATTTTAGTTTTTAAAATATTTCTTTTTTATTTCATTAAATCATTTACGGTTTGAATTAAGTTGGCCTCAGTTAAACCAAAATGCTCAAACAATGCTTTTGCCGGTGCTGATTCACCAAAGGTATCGACACCTAAAGCTTTTCCGTCCAAACCAATATATTTACGCCAGTAACCAGTTACGCCTGCTTCTACTGCAATACGTTTACGACATGCGTTTGGTAAAACGGTTTCTTTATAGCCATCATCCTGTTGATCAAAAACATCTGTACTCGGCATAGAAACGACGCGAATGTTTTTTCCTTCTAAATTTAATTTTTCTGCTGCATTTATTGCAATTTCAACTTCAGAACCGGTCGCTATAATAATGAGTTCTGGTTCGTCTGAACTATCGAGCAGAACATAAGCACCTTTTTTGATGTTCTCGATCTGTTCTTCATCTCGCGGTATGTGCGCAAGTCCTTGTCTTGAGAACAATAGACTTGTTGGGCCGTTGCGCCTTTCAATGGCAGCTTGCCAGGCTACCGCAGATTCTACTGCATCGCATGGCCGCCATAGTGACATGTTCGGCATTAAACGCAGTGTTGATGCTTGCTCTACACCTTGATGAGTCGGGCCGTCCTCACCCAGACCAATTGAATCATGCGTGTAGACAAAGATGTTTTGAATCTTCATCAAAGCTGCCATGCGTAATGCATTTCTGGCGTATTCAGAAAACATTAAAAAGGTACCGGAATATGGAATAAAGCCACCATGAAGCGAAATACCGTTTCCAATTGCTGACATAGCAAATTCACGTACACCATAGGAAATATAATTACCGTCTTTATTGTTGTTATCGATGACAACTGAACCAGACCAATTAGTTAAGTTCGAACCAGTTAAGTCAGCCGAGCCACCGAGCATTTCAGGTAAATGGGCCGCATACGCCTCTATAGCATCTTGAGATGCTTTTCTGGTTGCCAGTGATGCTTTATTTTCACTACTTCTAATATATGTTCTTACTTGTTCATCCCAATGACTGGGTAACTCTCCTGTCATTCTTCGTAAATATTCAGCAGCGAGTTCCGGATGGGCTGCTTCATAAGCGGTAAATGTTTTATTCCATTCTGATTCGAGTTTCCCTCCACGTTCTTTTGCATTCCATGCCGCATAGATATCATCTGGAATGACAAATGAATCATGTTTCCATCCTAGCTTTTCACGTGTGAGTTTTATTTCTTCATCACCTAAAGGTGCACCATGACAGGATTCTTTACCTTCTTTGTTTGGTGAACCAAAACCAATAATGGTTTTGCAACAAATAATTGTTGGTTGTTTGTCGTTTGCTTTGGCATCTGCCAATGCTTTTTTTATTGCTTCCGGATCATGTCCGTCAATATCTCGAATAACATGCCAACCATAGGACTCAAAGCGGGCAGGGATATCTTCGGTAAACCAACCATCGACTTCACCATCAATTGAAATATTATTATCATCATAAAGTGCAATTAATTTACCGAGTTTCATGGTGCCCGCTAAAGAACAGGCTTCATGAGAAATGCCTTCCATCAGACAGCCATCACCAACGGAAACATAAGTATGGTGATCAACAATATTAAAATCGCCTTGGTTAAATTGAGCAGCGAGAACAGATTCTGCCAATGCCATACCAACAGCATTCGCTAAACCTTGTCCGAGTGGCCCGGTTGTTGTTTCAACACCAGGTGCATAACCGTATTCAGGGTGGCCGGGGGTTTTTGAATGTAATTGGCGGAAATTCTTTATTTCTTCCAGTGACAAGTCATAACCGGTCAAGTGCAATAAAGAATAAACCAGCATTGAGCCATGACCATTAGACATAACGAAACGGTCACGGTTGTCCCAGTCTGGGTTTGCTGGATTGTGGTTTAAGAAATCATTCCATAATACTTCGGCAATATCTGCCATACCCATAGGTGCACCCGGATGCCCCGAGTTTGCTTTTTGTACTGCATCCATACTTAATGCACGAATTGCATTTGCCAGTTCATGCCTTGAAAGCATAGTTTCCCCCAATTATGTCAATAAGACACATCGTTTTATGTCCCGAATAGAAGTTTTAGTATTGTGCTGTAACGAGCCTGTTGTGTTTGATCATGCTAAATATAATGGTCAATGCGCAGAGCTTAAAATCCGCTTTTGCGGCGGTACAGGCAGATTAACAGGTAAGTTCAACCGAAAATCTGAGCCGCGTATTGTCGCTTACTCGCTGGTTTTGAGCAAGATCTAGCTATTATTTTTCTACTTAAACAAGCAGCTCATGCTGAGTATCTGCTGTTTTGGGCTCGGTTCGTTGTTGGCTACCGCTGTTATTGCTTCAAGTAACCCGTTTTAAATTCTCATCTGTCTTTATTGTTTGCGCTGGCATCAAGTTGATCTCGGTATTGCAGCTCCAATGCAGTGTTGTAGCGAAAAGAAGTCAGCTACATAGACTGTTTAGCTACTTCCTAAGTTTTATCAAAGAGATAGGAGAGTAAGTAATTCACTTTGACCCTTAAATTCGAAAACAAGACGGGCATACTACTTGTTGCTGTAAACTTATTCTGTTCAACGGTGCAAATTACTGACGTCGATGAAATAAATATTATTTATTATCAATAGTTTACGATATTTTAGACTGCTTGATTATCGTATTATTATGATGTATCTTTAAGATTGAAAGTTATGAATTTAGCGTTATTAAAACCCTAACAGAAAAAATAATAAGGAGTTTATATTATGGCTAATGCAAAACTGATTGTTCACTTTCCTCATCCGCAAGATGTTTACGCTTTTGATCATGTCTACAAGGAGGAGCTTATTCCTCTAATAACTGAAAAACTGGATGGCAAGACAAAGGTTGTAACGACAACGGCATTGCCGAATGCACATCATATTCTTCCAGCATACCACCGTTCGGCTGAAATACATTTTCCTTCTATAAATACGTTGCTAGCAAGTACTCAGTCAGATACAGGAAAAGAAGTTTTGGCGCATGCCGCTGAAATTTCGACGGGTGGCGCACCAAGTTTTATTATTGCCGAAGAAGAGGGCGTGATTGAGTATTAATTCATTCATTGATTTATTAATTGAAACCCCTTAGCTGCTCCTTATTTGTTAAACCATTAATTGATGGCACTTTTCCATGTGCTGTTAGTCACATTGCTATGTTTGGTAATTGGGTAGATAAAAACCTTAAGAGAAGGTTATTATAGTTTAACATTTACATGGCAGAGTCACAGGGTAATTTAATAGTAATACAACGCCGTAAGATGGTATGTATATTACATGTGTATCTGCTCTCTGGAGTTGTAGGCTGTTTAATTCTGACTGCCTTTCCCTTTATTGATGTAATTGTTGCTCCAGCAGCTGCTTTTGGACTTGTCTGGATTTTAACTGGAATTGTTAATAAACCCGTCCAAGTCCGCTGCCCGTTGTGTGATGCTAACGAATTGAAGGAAAACTTTGTCCTTCAATGCCGATTGTCTGAGTACCAATGTGAGCGCTGTCAGCAGCATTATCTAGGTGACAAGTGATAGCGAAGTGGAGGTAATCGTGCTTGAAAGGTGATTACAAGTTGTAATAGATTAGGTCTGTGTCATCCAGATGCTCATTATCGACGTATAAAAGCCAGCAGACTGCTGAAAAGAGTCTGGTTGGTAGTCGCCCTGATCAGATGGACGGCGAGCCAATGCCAGTTAATTAAAAGGAATATCTATGAAATATGTATTAGCTGCCACAGCAGCATTAATGTTATCTATCAGTTCATTTGCAGGTACTTTGCAAGAAGGTTATCAAGCGGTCAGGGATGGTAACCCGGAGCGTGGCCATACGATTCTCCAGCCTTTGGCAGAAAAGGGCAATGCCGATGCTCAATATGCCGTAGCTGTACTCTACCGGGAGGGCTGGGGAGTGGAAAAAAATATGGAAACAGCTGCAGGATACTACCTAAAGTCCGCAGACCAAAATCATCGCGATGCGATGTTTGAGATGGGGTGGCTGCATCAGGTAGGTGATGGTGGTGTGACTATGGACTATGAATATTCAGCCAAGTGGTACCAAAAGTCCGCAGAAAAAGGCCATCCCGCTGCCATGTACGCTATAGCAAGTTTGTACTTCAACGGCATGGGAGTAGAAAGGAATACGGATGTCGCTATGTCCTGGTATCAAAAGTCCGCAGCGGCGGGCTTCCCTCCAGCTCAAAAATTTCTGGATGAAGTGAATAAGGTAAACCGTCTGCAGTCTGAGTAGTCTGGCGTTGCCCGATCAAATAAGTAACATTTAGAGTTAAAACTTCAAATCAAAATGTCTGCAATATTGTAGGCATTTTTGATGGTATTAGTGAAATCAGATTCTTTCGGGTCTTTGACTTAGGTTTATGAATCTTTATTTTACAGTGTTGATATTTTAAATGTTGTGTTTATTCTTCTTATACTGAAGTAATAAAACAGCTATTTGGCAAGCTCAGAGTCCTTTATTGTTTCATTCCAAATTACTACAGAGGTTTTATCGATATGAAAAATTGGTTAATCGTGATTTTTTCGCTAATGTTTGTTGCCTGTACGGACCCATCAAATACAGAGTCAACTGATACCGGAACAGGTCAGGCTGAGGCACAGCCTGAAGAAAAACTATCGGTCAAACCAGAAAACAGCGTCGTGAACATTTCCACTCAGGAAATAACTTACGAGGTAAATGGAGAGCCTTTTACAGGTTTTCTGGCCTTTGATAGCAACATACCCGGCAAACGTCCGGGGATACTAATAGTCCACGAGTGGTGGGGGCACAATGACTATGTTCGCTCTCGTGCAATTCAGCTGGCTGAAATGGGCTATGTTGCACTGGCGCTGGATATGTATGGCGCTGGTAAAGTGACTGATCATCCAGACAATGCGATGGCATTTATGCAGGCCGCCACAGCAAACCCCGAAGCATTGAAAGCACGGTTCCTTGCTGCCCGGGAATTACTGACTAAACAGAACGTGACAGAGACGGAGAATATTGCAGCAATAGGTTATTGCTTTGGCGGTGCTGTCGTTCTGAATATGGCTCGTGCAGGTGTTGATCTGGATGGCGTAGCCAGTTTCCATGGTGCACTGGCAACTACTTCTCCAGCGACGCCGGGTGATGTAAAAGCTAAAGTACTAGTGTTACACGGTGACGCAGACCCTCTTGTTCCGAGAGAGCAAGTAGATGCTTTCAAGTCCGAAATGACGGTTGCCGGTGTTGACTATGAATTTATAAACTACCCAGACGCACTGCACGGATTCACTAATCCCGGCGCTACCGAGAAAGGTCTGCAATTCGAGATGCCACTGGCTTATGACGAGCAAGCCGACAGTGATAGTTGGTTACGACTTGAAAGCTTTCTGGTTGAGCTCTGGCCAGAAAGCTGAGCCGAGAATCCTGTATACAGATGCCGTTTGGCCAGTCTAGCGCTTGCTTTTCTAATGTGTCTTATCTATTCCGCCACTAAGCTCGGGTAGCTTGCTTGACACTTTAAAATTGTTTGACGAAAATAATGTAGTGGAATAATGACATCCTTATCAAAATTGAGGTGAAAATTCAAAGAGATGAATGTAATACAT
>JBELBG010000024.1:0-11151 GCA_042095435.1 Thiotrichaceae bacterium
CTATAAACTTACTCGTATTGAAAATAAAACCTGGAAAAATAATTTAATCCGGATTTTTATAAAACTTTTTAAAGTCGATATGCAACAAGCTATCTGGTCTAGTGAAGAAGATTACTCTTGTTTTAATGCTTTTTTTACCCGCCACTTAAAACCCGGCGCAAGAAACTGGAAAAAAGATGAAAAAAATATCCTTTCTCCGGTTGATGGTGCTGTTAGCCAGATAGGAAAAATAAATAACCATAAACTAATTCAAGCAAAAGGCTTTGATTACAGTCTTAAACGATTACTTGCGAATGACGAAGAAGCAATAAAACATTTTAAAAATGGCTGTTTCACAACACTTTATCTTTCTCCAAAAGACTACCATCGTATCCACATGCCTGTCAGCGGGAAGCTTATCAGATCAATATTCGTTCCCGGTGATTTGTTTTCTGTAAATAGCGCCAGTGTTAGAACCATCGATCAACTCTTTGCCAGAAACGAGCGTTTTATCAGTTTATTTGAAACCGAATTGGGACTAATGGCACAAATTATGGTCGGAGCAATGTTTGTTGGCAGCATGGAAACTGTTTTCGCAGGACAAATCACACCAACTCAACATCGAGAAATCAGTATTAAAGAGTACGAAGAAGAGTCTATCAGTTTAGAACAGGCCGAAGAATTTGGTCATTTCAATATGGGCTCTACTGTCATACTGCTATTTGAAAAAGATAAAATAAGCTGGGCAGAAGGATTAAAAGAGAACAACCCCATTCAGTTTGGACAAATAATAGCCCAGCGGTTCTAGCTTATTTTTTTTAAAGTTTGTTTCTATAGATGAACATTTGCATGGATGCGAATGCGACATTGCATCACGCGGGAAGCTTAATAAACGAAAATCAGAAAAGATGTTTCTTGTGATTTATAACGAAAAGTTAAGTAAAACTAACCTGCTAATGCCGACAAACACAACGTCATCAATGAATCCGGCATTAATCCCAATATCAATATCAACAAACCATTAATTGTTAATACTGCCCGCATTTGTTGCGATGCTTTAATTGCTGTCATTGATTCTGCCTTATCGAAATACATGAGCTTAACAATGCGTAAATAAAAATAAGCACCAATAATTGAGAAGACTACTGCGATTGCTGCAAGCGTAACAAAGCCGGCATCAACTAATTCTTTCAAAACAAACCATTTTGACCAGAAGCCAAGAAACGGCGGCACACCAGCCATAGAAAACATCAAACATAACATGATAAAAGCAAACCACGGATTACGTTCAGCCAAACCTTTATAATCATCCAGCATTTCAGCTTCAAAACCATTGCGCCCTAATAAGATGATCATGCCGAAACCGCCAAGACTCATTAATGCATAACTGATGATATAAAACATAGAGCCTGAATAACCCGCTGCTGTTCCTGCTATCAAACCGAGAAATAAATAACCGACATGCGCAATGGTAGAATAAGCTAACATACGTTTAATGTTGGTTTGGGCTATAGCAATAATATTACCGACAGCCATTGATAGCACAGCAAGCACCATCAATATTGATTGCCAGTCATTAACTAATGGCAATAAACCATCTACCAAGATACGAATCATCATAGCAAACGCAGCCAATTTAGGAGCGGTACTGATAAATAACGTGACTGATGTTGGCGCCCCCTGATAAACATCTGGCACCCACATATGAAATGGCGCAGCACCAAGCTTAAAAGCCATACCTATGATCAGAAAGATCGTCGCAAAAACCAGATAGGAATGATTAATTGATTCATCTGTTACGGCTATTGCAATTTCTGATAATTGCAAATGACCGGTTAAACCATAAATCATAGAAATACCATACAGCAACATACCTGAGGCTAATGCACCTAGAATGAAATACTTCATTGCCGCTTCTGATGCCGTTTCTGAATTACGTTGCATAGCCACCATGGCATAGAGTGACAATGATAGTAACTCAAGACCAAGATATACGGACAATAAGCTTGCTGCTGAGGTCATAATCATCATGCCAAGTACAGCAAACAGACCAAGCACAAAATATTCACCTTTTAAGGTCTGGTTTTCTTTCAAATATTCATAGGAATAAAGAAAGGCAATAATACTGATACCGCATATAAATGACTTTAATGTAGCACTCATGGCATCACTGATAAATGCACCGTTAAAAGCGATAAAAGAATTATCTTCGGGACAGTAAATAAAAATCAGAACCAAAGTAACAGCGAGACTTGCCTGTGTCACCCAGTACGTTAAAGCATGCTCAGGATCTTTATTAAATGCTTCAATAATTAACACCAGACAAGCTAGTGCAAATAACGTGATTTCAGGAATGGCTAAGGCTAATTCAGCACTCATAGCACTTTACTCATTAAAACATGATTGATTAAATCTTCAACAGTAGCATGCATCACTTCCAGTATAGGAGCAGGCCATACGCCGAATGTAATAACAACAATGGCTAATAGAAACAGGATAAAGCCTTCCCTGCCATTAATATCTTTTAATTCTGCTACGGGTTCTTTAGTAACATCACCAAATATTACACGTTTATACATCCATAAACTGTAAGCAGCGCCAAGTATTAAGGTTAATGCAGCAGTAAATGCAATCCAGAAACTTGCTTGAAAACTACTGACTATCACAAGAAATTCACCAACAAAACCGGATGTACCAGGCAAACCTGAATTCGCCATAACAAATAGCATCATGAATGCAGCAAAATAAGGCATGCTATTTACCACACCGCTATAATCTTTAATCATACGGCTATGTAAACGGTCATACATAACACCGACACAAAGAAACATCGCCGCTGATATAAAGCCGTGTGAAATCATTTGCATCATGGCTCCTTCTATACCCATGATAGCGCCGGATGTTGAATCTGTTGCAGCAACAACTGCGAACGGTATAAAGAAACCTAATGTGACAAAGCCCATATGAGAAATGGATGAATATGCAATCAATTTCTTCATATCTTCCTGCACTAGTGCGACAAAACCAATATAAACAATGCCGATTAATGAAAGCACGATCATTGCTTCACTAAAATACAAACTGGCATCTGGCGTAATTGGTAGGCTAAAACGTAGGAAACCATAGCCGCCCATTTTCAACATGATTGCAGCTAGAACGACCGAACCACCAGTTGGCGCTTCAACGTGCGCATCCGGTAACCATGTATGTACCGGCCACATCGGAATTTTCACAGCAAACGCTAAAAAGAAAGCAATAAAAATTAATTTCTGTGCGTCGAGTGTTAATGGCACATCATGTAACGCTTCTATATTGAAACTGTTCGCTTGCGAATACAGATAAAGAAACGCAACCAGCATAAAAACAGAGCCGAGAAAAGTGTAGAGGAAAAACTTAATTGTTGCATAAACTCGATTCGGGCCACCCCAGATACCAATAATCAGGAACATCGGTATCAGCATTGCTTCCCAGAAGACATAAAACAGAATCGCATCCAATGCCATAAAGACGGCATTCATTAACCCGGTCAGGATTAAAAATGAACACATATAATAGGAAATACGATTTTCTATCACTTCCCATGCTGAGAGAATAACCAGAATAGTAGTAAAGGTAGTTAACAAGATTAATGGCAGTGCGATACCATCAACACCTAAATGATATTTAACATTAAATGCACTAATCCAATCCTTTTCTTCAATAAACTACATCCCAACATAAGATGGATCAAACTGTACATAAAGAATGATAGAAAAAATAAAAGTGATAATAGAAACAGCTAGTGAAAAAAACTTTACTGTTTCCTCCTGACGATCGCCCGCAATTAACACCCAGATACCACCTAAAACAGGTGTCCAGATGAGCATGCTTAATAAAGGCAAATTACTTAATGTCATTATTTTTATTCTTTGTTAAATAATTAATTCAATATTCCGTGTACAAATACGCCGAGTAAGACAAGCAAACCAATAATAATGGCAAAGGCATAATGATAAAGATAACCGGTTTGTATATGGCGTATGGCATTTGAAATAATACCGACAGTACGCGCTGTGCCATTAACAAACAAACCATCAATAATTTTTATATCACCAATCTTCCAGAGTAACTCACCTGTTTTTTTCGTACCTCCGGCAAAGACCAGTTGGTTAAAATCATCAAAACCATATTTATTGAGCAAGACCTTATGAACAAGACTTAACTTGGTTGCACACTTCTCAGGCCATTGCGGGAATTTGATATAGCATAACCAGGCAACTAATATTCCTGAAGACATTAATATTAATACTAATGGGTGTGTAAACGCATGCATTATGAATCCACCAATGCCGTGATACCCCTGCCCCATTTCTGCCAGAACATCATGCTCAGAACTAACATAAATAGCATCGCCAAAATAACCTCCAAACAGCATTGGGCCAATCAGAAAAGCGCCTAACACTACAGATGGGATAGCTAAGACAGCTAAGGGTATCCAAACGACCGGGGGCGCTTCATGTAAATGCATCCATGTTTCCTTATCCATTCTTTGCTCGCCATGAAACGTCATAAACAATAAACGGAAACTGTATAAAGCCGTGATAAAGACACCAATTAACACAGAGTAATAAGCGAATTGTGAACCATAAATAGAGGAATGTTGAACCGCTACAATAATCGCATCTTTTGAGAAGAACCCAGATGTTCCCGGAAAACCGATTAATGCCAATGTACCAAAAATACTGGTTAACCATGTGATCGGCATGACTTTATACAAGCCGCCCATTTTGCGCATATCTTGCTCATGGTGCATAACAATAATAACGGCACCAGCAGCGAGGAATAACAATGCCTTGAAGAAAGCATGGGTCACTAAATGAAACATCGCTGCGGCATAAGCAGATGCGCCCAAAGCAACCGTCATGTAACCCAGTTGCGAAAGTGTTGAGTACGCAATAACGCGTTTAATATCGTTTTGTACCAAACCAAGAAAGCCCATAAACAATGCGGTAATCGCGCCAATAATTAATATAAAACTCAATGCGGTTTCTGATAGTTCGTATAACGGCGACATGCGTGAAACCATAAATATGCCTGCTGTCACCATAGTTGCAGCATGGATTAATGCCGAGATAGGTGTCGGACCTTCCATTGAGTCAGGTAACCAGACATGTAATGGAACTTGCGCTGATTTACCCATTGCACCTATAAATAGACAAATACAAATCACTGTCATTAATGACCAGGCATTATCGCCAAATAAAGTAATTGTTGTTTCTGCATGCGTATCAACATTGCTAAACACTGTCGCATAATCCAGTGTATTGAAATACATTAATACTGCGGCGATACCTAATAGAAAGCCAAAGTCGCCAACACGATTAACCAGAAAGGCTTTCATATTGGCAAAGATAGCTGTGTCTTTTTTGTACCAGAAACCAATTAACAAATAAGAAACAACACCCACCGCTTCCCAACCAAAGAACAATTGCAGGAAGTTATTCGACATAACCAGCATTAACATCGCAAAGGTAAACATCGAAATATAACTGAAGAAACGCTGATAACCTGGATCATCATGCATATAACCGATGGTATAGATATGTATCATCCAGGAAACAAAGGTCACAACGACCATCATAGTCACTGACAAAGGGTCAATCAGGAAACCAATTTGAAAGTCGATAGCACCACTACTGAGCCAAGTATATAGTGTCTGATTATAATCAGGCGCACCATCAAACATATGATGTTTATAAGCAACCATTGACAATATACTAGAGATAGCCACACCAATAATAGTGACCCAATGCGCACCACTTCTGCCGATAATTTTGCCAAACAAGCCAGCAATCAAGGAACCGATTAAAGGAGCCAGCACAATGATTAAATAAATTGTTCCCATATCTTCAAACATATCTATCCCTTCATTGAAGCTAAATCATCAACATTAATCGATTTCTTCTTGCGGAATAATACGACAAGAATAGCCAGCCCGATAGCTGACTCAGCAGCCGCAACCGTCAGGATAAAAAAGACAAACACCTGACCGTGTATATCACCAAGAAAATGTGAGAATGCAATGAAGTTCATATTGACTGACAGCAGCATCAATTCAACACACATTAATAATATAAGTACATTCTTTCTGTTCAGAAAAATACCGGCAACACTGATGCAAAATAACAACGCAGCAAGTGAAAGCACTTCTGGTAAAGTGATCATTGTTCTGATCCTCCTTTACTTTCTGCTTCCATTTTAACTATACGTAAGCGATCTTGTTTCTTAACGGCAACTTGTTTATCCGGATTTTGCGCTTTTGTAATTTTCAATTTACTCATGCCCAGTGTAATCGCAGCAATTATTGCCACTAACAATATTGCACCAGCAATCTCAAATTGATAAAGATATTCAGTATAGAGAGCTAGGCCCAGTTCTCGCGTATTGCTGTAATTCGGATCAAGTTGTGGCGTTGCTATGTATTTTTCTGACATAAAGTAGTCAGATCCAACAACCAGTCCTATCGCTATAATCATCAGTATTGCAAAACTGATCCCGGCTGGTAGATAACTAATAAAACCTTCTTTATCAACAACCTTATCGATATCAAGCATCATGACGACGAACAGGAACAACACCATGACAGCACCTACATAAACCAGCACTAATGTGATGGCTAAAAATTCGGCTTGTAACAATATCCAAATTGCAGATGATGCGAAGAAAGAAAGTATCAAATATAAAGAAGCATGAATGGGATTGCGTGAGACAATAACCATGGCTGCTGAAAAAACCAACATACCTGAAAAGAGATAAAAAATGATTTGTTCAATCATTGCTTTTTATCTCACAGTTTTCATTTTTAATAATACGCATCATTAATATCTGTACACTATCTATATAGAGCATCTCTAGCGCGGTCTTCAGCTATTTGTGCTTCAACCTTATCGCCAACTTCAAGTAACTTTTGTTTAGTCATTAATAAATCTTCACGACTTTCACCATGATATTCATATATTCTTGTCTCAACGATAGAATCAACCGGGCAGGATTCTTCACAAAAACCACAAAAGATACACTTGCTTAAGTCAATATCGTACTTCGTTGTACGGCGGCTACCATCTTCACGCTGTTCTGATTCAATCGTGATTGCCACTGCTGGACAAACAGCCTCACATAATTTACAAGCAATGCAACGTTCTTCCCCATTCGGGTAACGACGAAGCGCATGCAAACCACGGAAACGATGCGACTGCGGTGTTTTTTCTTCAGGATATTGCACAGTAATTTTACGCTTAAACATATAACGTCCGGTAAGCTGTAAACCTTTTAGCAGTTCCCAGAGAAATAAACTTTGTATGTAATTTTTAACCTTTTCCATAATCAATTAAACCAAGGTGGTACGTCGCTGACCACTAAAGCCGAGACGACAACTAACCAGACTATTGTTAAAGGAATAAAGACTTTCCAACCAAGACGCATAATCTGATCGTAACGATAACGTGGGAAAGTTGCTCTTAACCATAAAAATAGAAACATAAAAAACGATGTTTTTGCTAACAACCAATGCATACCACTATCCAACACCATACCAATCAAAGGCCAACTAAACATAGAATCTGGCAAAACCCCTTGAAACGGTGACAACCAGCCACCACAAAACATCAACGCCGATAGAATCGCGATCAATACCATGTTCGCATATTCCGCCATGAAGAAGACCGAAAATGCCATACCGCCATATTCAATATGAAAGCCAGCGACAATTTCAGACTCACCTTCCGCTACGTCAAAAGGCGCACGGTTTGTTTCAGCAACACCTGAAATAAAATAAATCACAAATAACGGAAACAGTGGTAACCAGAACCAGTGTATTAAACTGCCTGACTGCGAATTGACAATATCACCTAGGTTTAAACTGCCAGCAGCAACAAGTACGCCGACCAAAGCAAAACCCATAGCAATTTCATAAGAAACAATTTGCGCAGCTGAACGCATTGCACCTAAAAAAGCATATTTAGAGTTTGAAGCCCAACCGGCAATTATAACGCCATAAACAGCTAATGATGTAAGTGCCAATACATATAATAAGCCCGCATTAATATCGGCAATTACTTTCGTATCATCGAATGGAATTACTGCCCACGCTGCGACTGACGGTGCCAAGGATAATATTGGCGCGATAACAAACAGGAACCGGTTTGAACCTGTAGGAATAACAATTTCTTTTACGATTAACTTTACTGCGTCAGCTATTGGCTGGCCAAGACCAAACAAAGGAAAGCCAAAAAAGCCAACGCGATTAGGCCCAATACGCGCTTGTATAAATCCAATAACTTTACGCTCTGCATAAGTAAAGTAAGCCACAGTAACTAATACAGGCACTAACACAACCATGACTTTTATAATCGATTGTAAAACAATCATTGCCTGTGTCTGATAATTAGCAGGTACAACCATTGTTGTTAAAGGTAACAACAATTGCTGATTAATAAATTGATAAATAAAGTCCAACATCAGTTTTTAGAAATCCTTATCTCACCATAAGACGCACCTAGGCCAACTAACTCAGGATGTGCTGATTGAATTAATACACAATCATCCGGCACGCGATCATCAATAACGACTTTGGCCGTCACACTGTTCTCGTTCTGCTCTACTTTGGCATTGTCATCATTAGCCAGATTGTTTTTATCTGCCAGCGCTGAATTAATATGAATTGCGCCATCCGATACATCAGCGGTTTGTTGTAATGAAGCAGCACGTCGACATAATGCATCAATCATGTTCATAGGTGTTTCAGTTATTCTTTGTAAGCCAGTCGTTGCAGCATCCATTGAAGCTTCCGACTTCCATGCGTCATTATTATTTCTTTCAATCGTGCCGATTTCGCTCATAGCTTCATCAAGCACGTCTGTTGATGACTGATAATCAAAACCATCCAGTTCAAAATAATTACCTAATACTCTTAATACTTTCCATGCCGGTCTTGCTTCACCTAATGGCGCCACAACACCGGCAAAACTTTGACGGGTTCCTTCATTATTAATATAAGTGCCCGATGTTTCAGTAAAAACAGAGATGGGTAATAAAACATCAGCATACTGCTTCATTGCTTCGCTCTGGAATGCGGTTAAGCACATAACGAAGTCTGCATTATCGTTTGCTTCACGTGCTAATTGCCCGTCATAACAATCAAGTTCAGGCTCAACATTCATTAATACATAGGCTTTTAATTTTGCCTGAAGCATCTGCAATGTATTTTTGCCTGTGCTTGTTGCTTTTTTTGACCCGGCCAAGCGATGTGGAACAGCACCCGTTAACCAGGCACCTGACGTATTCGCATTTTCCGATAAATAACCAAGTTTAGAATTGCTGTGTTTAGCAATTAAGCCAGCAAGTGAACGTAGTAATGAATACTGCGGGTTTGCTGTCGCCATGTTACCTAATAAAACAGTCGCTTCATCAGCATTCTTTAAATTTTCAGCAATTGTTCTATGAACATCTGACGCAACGGCTTTATCAAGGCTTTGTTTAATTTGTGCATCGACATTTTCATTCGATGATTCAAGTAAAACTTTTAATACGGCTGCCAGTTCACTAAGCAATTTATTCGGTGAAACAATGCACTTTTCTATAACTGGAAAATTAAAATCATAATCAACCGAGTTTACTGCCATGACTGACGCGCCACGTAATACCGCTTTGCGCAGTCGATGGTTAATAATAGGTTGTTCTTTTCTAACATTACTGCCTATCAATAATGCTGATCCCAAACTTTCAAACTCAGCAATACTTTGTCCAAGATAAGGAAAAGCAGGCGCTTCATCTTGATCAGAAAAATCAGAGTGTATTAAACGACTATCGATATTGTTTGAGCCTAAAGCACGAATGAGTTTCTGTAATAAATAAAGTTCTTCAGTTGTTGATGAAGCAGAAGCTATCGCACCAATCTGTTCAGCGTTATTTGAGTCGATTAAAGTCGATAAACTATTAGTCACAACACCTAAAGCTGTTTCCCAATCAACTTCTTTCCATTCACCGTTATCTTTAACCATGGGTTTTTGTAAACGGTCTTCACTATAAACAGCTTCATAACTGAAACGATCACGATCAGATAACCAGACTTCATTAATCGCTTCGTTGTTTGCAGGGACAACACGTTTAACTTGATTACCTTTAACATGTACATGAATATTTGATCCAGCAGAATCATGTGGTGCAATCGCATCCTTCTGTACCAACTCCCATGTTCTTGCTGAATAACGAAATGGTTTTGATGTTAATGCGCCAACAGGACACAGGTCGATAATATTACCGGACATTTCAGAGCCAACACTTTTTTCTATATAAGTACCAATCTGCATGTTTTCACCGCGACCGGTTGCGCCCATTTCGCGTAGACCTGCTATTTCTTCACCAAAACGAACACAACGTGTGCAATGTATACAACGTGTTAAATCCGTTTGAATTAACGGACCAATATTTTTATCTTTGACAACACGTTTTCCTTCGTTATATCGAGACACATCCTGACCATAGCCCATGGCCAAATCCTGTAGTTCACATTCACCACCCTGATCACAAATAGGACAATCCAATGGGTGATTAATCAATAAAAACTCCATTACTGCTTTCTGTGCTGCTATGGCTACTTTTGATTGAGTCTTCACTATCATGCCTTCCATAACAGGCGTAGCACAGGCGGGTAATGCTTTCGGTGCTTTTTCTACTTCAACCAGACACATTCTGCAATTTGCAGCAACGGTTAATTTGTTGTGATAACAAAAGCGTGGCACATAGATGTCATTGGCATCGGTTACTTCAATCAGCATTTGTCCCTTATTTGCTTCTAAGGTTTGACCGTCGACTTCAATTGTTATTTTACTATCAGACATTTTTATGCAGCTTCATCATTATTTGATTTACTGGAACCCATCATACTTCGTTTGTGGTCAATGAAATATTGAAATTCATCTCTAAACTGTTTTACAAAACTTCTAACCGGCCACGCTGACGCTTCACCAAACGCACAGATTGTTCGGCCTTCAATCTTACTGGCAACATCATCCAGTTTATCAAGATCTCCCTGTTCGCCTTTACCTTCTCCAATTCGTTTTATCAGACGATACATCCAACCCGTTCCTTCACGACAGGGCGTGCACTGTCCGCAAGATTCAGAATAATAAAATC
>JBELBG010000025.1:0-11098 GCA_042095435.1 Thiotrichaceae bacterium
GCATGTTTATCGAAATACAGATCATGGCAGCTTATGCTGATGGCGTCATACATGCAGCAGAACGTGAAGTCTTATTAAACATCTGTCAGATACTCAAGATTTCACAGCATGAGTTCGAACACCTATGTGCCGTGATTGGTGGGATGCATAATGGCTCATCTGGTGCCGCTCGCAATGATGGTGCTCCATCATTAAAACAAGCTTATGAAGTACTGGATATTGAAGAGTCAGCGAGTCCTGCTGAAATCAAGAAAGCATATCGCCGACTATTAAGTCAGCATCACCCTGATAAATTGGTCGCAAAAGGTTTGCCGGAAGAAATGATGAAAATCGCAGCAGATCGCACTCATGAAATAAGAAAAGCGTATGAAGTTATAAAAAAAACAAAAAACTTCTAATACTTAAAACGAGATACTAAGTGTGAAAACGAAGTATAGTCAGTTACTTGAGGATCTAAGCTTGATTCGTGTTTTGTAGTTCAAGTAGCAAGTGGTTAAAATGCACGAAGGCACTTAAGCTTATTCAAAGTGTGTCAATTAACAGGAGAAGCGTTATGTCTGATTATTACAATGAAACCGATCATGGGCCACACGAAATATTCGAGCTAGGGGGTTTCTTGTTGGAATCAGGTGTTACATTACCTGACGCTAAAATTGCTTATAAAACACATGGCACGCTTAATGAAGCAAAGGACAATGCCATTTTATTTCCTCATATGTGGTCGGGTACGCCTAAGGCGATGGAAATTTTTATTGGTAAAGACAGACCGCTGGATCCAGATAAATATTTCATTATATTACCCGGGCAGTTCGCTAACGGCTTTTCATCCTCACCCAGTAATACACCCGCACCATTTAATGCAGGCGCATTTCCTAACGTAAGCATTGGTGATGATGTGATAGCGCAACATCGGCTGCTTACTGAAGTTTTTGAAATTGAACGTCTGGAGCTGGTTTTGGGTTGGTCTATGGGGGCTGAACAAACCTATGAGTGGGCTGTGCGCTTTCCGGATATGGTCAAACGTGCTTTACCTTTTGCCGGAACGGCCAAAACAACGCCGCATGATTATATTTTTGTGTGTTCACATGAGGATACGATCAAAACGGATCCGGCGTGGAATGACGGGTTTTATGAACACCAGTCAGACGTGCATGTTGGTCTAAAACGTCATGCACAAATCTGGTCTGTCATGGGGGTTTGTCAGGAATTCTATAATCAGGAAGTTTGGCGTGAATTAGACTTTACAACACTGGATGATTTTTTAAGCGGCTTTTGGGAAGCGTATTTTGCACCAATGGATCCGAACAACCTTATCTGGATGGCAAGGAAGTGGCGACATGGCGATGTTAGCCGTCACACAGGAGGCGATTTGGCCGCAGCATTAGGTCGTATCAAAGCGAAAACGCTGGTGGTTTCTTTTTCCAATGATATGTTCTTCCCACCCAAGGATATTGAGGCGGAAGCAAAGCTAGTTCCCAATAGCGAGTATAGGATGATAAATAGTCTTTGGGCTCATTTCATGATGTTTTGTTTTGGACAAGGTGACAGAGAACAAATTGATGCTTGTATTTCTGATTTGTTAGCAGAGCAAGTAGATTAAAGAACTAAAGGTCTAGCTGCTTATCACTGAGAGTTGACGTTAGTTCGTTTCTATTTCTTCTTTGTACTTATCAAGTAAGGACTGTCCGGTCGGTGTTGATTTGCTTAGCCAATCAATAAGAAGTTCTTCTTTCTCTTCATTACTAAGCTGCCAACTTTGTTCTGTTGCTTTTATTTTATTGTATAAATAGTAAAGGCTGATGCCGGCACTGACAGAAATATTATAACTTTGTGTAAATCCGTTTATTGGTATTTGTGCTTTATAGTCAGCATTGTCTTCAATTTCTTTATCGAGTCCTGTTTCCTCGCAACCGAAACAGAGTGCGAGTTTTTCATTAATCGGTAAAGACTCAAGTGGGATACTCGCTTCGCTTAATGTCATTGCAACGATCTTGTAGTCGTTATCTCTTAGCTTTTTTATACAGTCAATCCTGTTTTTATTATGATGATTCAGGTTTATCCATTTTGATGAGCCTTTAACAACATCTAGGCTTGTTTTATGCGCATTTCTATCTTCTATTATGTGCAAATCCTGTATGCCAATACATTCGCAAGTGCGAATAACCGCGCTGGAGTTTTGTGGTTGATAGATATCATCAAGTACAACGGTGAGATAACGGGTACGTTGATTTAATACTTCTTGCAGGCGTTCTATACGATCGTCGTTAATAACGTCTGAAAATTTTGAAATCAGATTCGAACGATGTTGACGATTCACAATTGTTTAACTTTACTCTGAATCCCAATGTTCAGCTTCTATAACACGTCCCGAATCTGTCTGGCGGACATTAACAATATGAGATTGTAAAAAATTTATTAAAAGAGTTTGTGCAATTTTATTTCGTAATGGTGGGATTAATACAAGAAAGCCAAATACATCAGTAAAAAAACCGGGCGTTAATAATAAAGCACCAGCAATAAGTAACATTAAGCCTTCAATCAGTTCGGTTGCAGGTAGGTTGCCTTCGTGCATACTCGTCTGTACTTTTGCCAGCGTTGATAAACCTTGTTGGCGAAACAGCGCTGCACCCAATGCAGCCGTGCCAATAACCAAAGCAATGGTATAGCCAGCACCAAAAACTCTGCCTATTTCGATCAAAATAGCAATTTCAATTAAAGGTATAATCAGGAATAGGATAAAAAGTATTCTGAACAAGTAATTTAATCTCCAGGATAATTCTGTTGTGCAATAGTGGCATTATTATGGATGTAGGGGCAAAATACTAATTTACAAGTTATTTTTTGATAATCAACGACCATGATAGAAAAAACAGCGCAACATATACTCGTTATTACGATGTGCCCGGGGACAATCTCCGCCAAGAAAATTGCTCAGGATCTGGTAACGGAAAAACTGGCTGCTTGTGTCAATATTATTCCCGGCGTTCAGTCGTTTTTTAGCTGGGTTGGTAAGGTCGATACGGCCAATGAACATATGCTGGTTATCAAGACGACTTCCAATAATTATCAAGC
This sequence comes from Thiotrichaceae bacterium, assembly GCA_042095435.1. GTDB lineage: Bacteria > Pseudomonadota > Gammaproteobacteria > Eutrophobiales > Eutrophobiaceae > UBA7359. The sequence goes on from JBELBG010000025.1 coordinate 3,073, forward strand.
ATTAGAAACTTATATCAAAAAAGTACACCCTTACGAACTTCCTGAAGTTATTGCAGTCCCTATTGAAGCAGGATTAACTGCATATTTAGAATGGATAGATAAAAATACTAAATAAATCATGAGAGTAATTCAGCTTGTTTTCTTCGCTATTACATTACTTCTTTCTCTGACAGTTAAAGCAGGTGATTTAGGCGATAAGCTCGGTGATCTTTTTTCTTTCGAAGGGTCGTCTGCATCTGATGAGATTCTGGATCCGGATGTCGCTTTTCGTGTTGTTGCTAATGTCGTTTCTGAAAACAGTGTTAAACTGAGCTGGGAAATTGAACCGGGTTATTATCTTTATAAAAATAAATTTTCAGTTGAATCTGCTAATCCAAACCTGACTTTAGCTGCCTATACGTTTCCAACAGGAAAGTTAAAACAGGATATTGCATTTGGTGAAGTTGAAGTCTATTACAACCGTACGAAAGTATCCGTTCCTTTTCAAATCACCGATGCCATATTAAACGAATTTGATATCACTGTTGCTTATCAAGGTTGTAAGGAAGATTCTGTTTGTTATCCACCTATTAAGAAAACATTAAGGGTAAATAATGTTGTTTCTGATGGTTCTTCGACTGTTTCTGATACGACGATACCAGCTGCACAACAACCGACTTTACTGATTTCTGAACAGGATGCGATTACACAGAAGTTAAAAGATAAAAGCTTATTAATTAATATACTTTCATTTTTTGGCTTTGGTTTTCTACTGGCACTAACACCCTGTGTTTTTCCAATGATTCCTATTCTTTCCGGGATTATTGTCGGTGAGGGCGAGCATATTACGCGAGCGAGAGCATTCCTTCTTTCAATAAGCTTTGTCATTGCTATGGCATTAACCTATTCCATACTGGGCATTATCGCCGGGTTATTTAATCTTAATTTACAGGCCGCATCACAAAATGCCTGGGTTATCAGTTTCTTTAGTGGTGTTTTTGTTTTACTTGCGTTATCGATGTTCGGTTTCTATGAATTGCATTTGCCGGCAAGTTGGCAAAGTAAATTATCGCAAAACCATAATGAATCTCATCATGGCACGTTGAAAGGCGCCGCTATTATGGGTGTGCTTTCCGCTATTATTGTCGGCCCCTGTGTCGCCCCACCGCTAGCTGGCGCACTACTTTATATCAGCCAAACCGGCGATGCTGTATTGGGCGGTTTCGCCTTGTTTGCCATGGGCATGGGTTTTGGCGTGCCGTTATTAGTTATTGGTGCTACGTCAGGAGCACTCTTGCCGCGTGCCGGATTGTGGATGGAGAACATTAAACATATTTTTGGAGTGGTAATGCTAGGTGTTGCGATATGGTTTCTGGAAAGAATCCTGCCGACATCAATAACCCTTGTTTTATGGGGTGCATTATTTGTTATTACAGCTCTATTCATGGGCGCTCTGGATCGTATAGAGCCGATAACAACGCACTGGCAACGTTTATGGAAGGGCTTAGGCATAGTCATATTAACTTACGGTGTTGTATTAGTCGTTGCATCAACACAGGGTAACGGTACTGTTCTACAACCCTTTAAAGCTTATTCAAATGTTCAGAGCCAGTCTCTTCCCTTTAAAAAGATTGCTAACCTCGATGATCTGGATAGAGAATTAAAGCAGGCAAAGACTCAAGGTAATACAGTAATGCTGGATTTTTATGCGGACTGGTGTGTGGTCTGTGATGAAATGGAAGCCTATACTTTTTCAGATACTGTTGTTCAACAAACATTAAAACCGGTCGTGTTATTAAAAGTGGATGTCACAGAAAATAATGATGATGATAAGGCTTTCTTAAAACAGTTTGATTTATTTGGTCCGCCGGCAATTTTATTTTTTAATAAAGATTCTAATGAAGTAAAGTCTCATCGTCTTGTTGGCTTTATAAAGGCTGAACCTTTCGTAACGCATGTTAAAGAGGCGCTCTCATTATGAAGCAATGGCAAGTGTTGTTGATAGGAATTGTTTTAGCCGTTGTTTCTGCCATTGGCGGATATCAGCTTCAGCAATATCAAAAACAAAGTGATTCAAAAGAAACAAAGCAGGTCATCACAGTTAAAAATCCTATTGCACCAAAAGAAGTGATAGGTACACAACTTAACGATTTTACTTTACTGGATGTTGATGGGCAGCAACGGCAAATTTCGGAATGGCAGGGCAAGACACTGGTGATAAATTTCTGGGCAACATGGTGTGCACCGTGTCGAGCAGAAATTCCAGCTTTTGTAGAGTTACAACAACAATATCAAAATGAAGGTCTGCAATTTATTGGGATTGCCTTACAGGAAGCCGAAGAAATTCTCGACTTTCTTCAGGAGTTCAATGTTAATTACCCTTCTCTGGTTGGTTCAGATGATGTGATAGAGACCGCTAAAAAACTTGGCAATGATATAGGTGCTTTGCCGTATACTGTTATGATTGATCGTAACGGTATAATTTCCTTTACACATCGTGGCCCCTTGTTAAAATCTGACGCAGAAAAAATTATACAGACACTTCTCTAGTAAAATACCAGTCAAAATATCAGTTCGTATTATCATCTAAATACTGCTAAAATCCGCTAACTAGCATTTAAAATCGCTAAAAATCGTAAAAAAATATAGTTTTGAAGGTTTTTTTAAAAGAAAGCTTTCAGATTTAGGGGAAAAAATTGAAATTTCTTGTCTTAAATGGCCCAAACCTGAATTTACTAGGCGAACGGGAGCCAGAGATTTATGGCACAACTACGCTGGCTGATATTGATGAGCAGCTTGTCGCCCTTGCTAAAGAGCGTGGCCATGAACTGTCCGCTTTTCAAAGCAATGCTGAGCACGAATTAATCGATCAGATTCATGCAGCAAAAAAGTCCGGTGTAGATTTTATTTTGTTTAATCCCGGCGCATTTACGCATACGAGTATTGCCTTGCGAGATGCGATTCTTGGCACACAATTACCTTTCATTGAAGTGCATCTTTCAAATGTATTTTCACGGGAAGAATTTAGAAAGCATTCATTCTTGTCTGATATTGCAATAGCAGTAATCAGTGGGCTGGGTGCTTATGGTTATGAACTGGCTCTGCTTGGCGCAGAGGCTCATTTAAAGAATAAATAACGGTAAACAAACGATGGATATTAGAAAAGTAAAGAAACTAATAGAATTACTTGAAGAATCAGGTATTGCTGAAATAGAGATACATGAAGGTGAAGAATCAGTGCGCATCAGCCGCGGTTCAACAGTTGCTGCACCACAAGCTATTAGTGTTGCAGCACCGCCGCCTGCTGCTGTACCAGCTACGGTTCCTGTAAACACACCTGCAAGTATTCCCGAAGCTGCATCAAGTAATGATTATGCTAATGAAGGCCATGTTATTACGTCACCCATGGTTGGTATTTTTTATTCTTCCCCTTCTCCGGAAGATCCAGCGTTTGTTGCAAAAGGCCAGGGTGTAAAAGCAGGTGAAGTAATTTGCATCATTGAGGCAATGAAAATCATGAATCAAATAGAAGCAGACGTTGATGGCAAGTTAGTTAGAGTATTGGTCGAAAATGGAGAAGCGGTTGAATACGGCCAGCCTTTATTTGTCATCGAATAATTTTTTTCTTCTTAAGTTTTTTGACTATTAACTGAATTCATAGAGTACATTTATTAATGTTAGATAAAGTTGTTATAGCAAATCGAGGTGAAATTGCGCTTCGTGTTTTGCGAGCTTGTAAAGAGCTGGGTATAAAAACAGTTGCAGCCTATTCTGAGGCTGATCGTGATTTAAAACATGTTTTTCTTTCCGATGAATCTGTCTGTATCGGCCCTGCATCTTCAACAGAAAGTTATTTAAATATTCCAGCGGTAATCAGTGCAGCTGAAGTGACTGATGCGGTTGGTATACATCCGGGTTACGGTTTTCTTTCTGAAAATGCAGACTTTGCCGAAAGAGCAGAACAAAGTGGGTTTGTTTTTATCGGCCCCAAAGCCGAAACGATTCGATTGATGGGGGATAAAGTTTCCGCAATCAATGCAATGAAAAAAGCAGGCATTCCCTGCGTACCCGGATCAGATGGACCTTTAGGTGATAATCCGGAAACATTAAAACAAACAGCAAAAAAAATTGGCTATCCGGTCATTATCAAAGCTTCAGGCGGCGGTGGTGGCCGTGGTATGCGCGTTGTGCATAGTGAAGCAAATTTACTTAAGTCTGTTTCGCTGACCCGATCAGAAGCGAGCGCAACATTTGGCAATGACATGATCTATATGGAGAAGTTTTTGGAACATCCTCGCCATATTGAAATACAAGTTCTTGCTGATGAACATGGCAATGTTATTTATTTAGGTGAACGTGATTGTTCAATGCAACGCCGCCATCAAAAAGTCATTGAAGAAGCACCCGCGCCAGGCCTTGATGAAGAAACCCGCAAGATGATTGGTGAGCGCTGTGTTGAGGCCTGTCGATCAATTTCTTACCGTGGCGCCGGTACATTTGAGTTCCTGTATGAGGATGGTGAGTTTTACTTTATTGAAATGAATACCCGGGTTCAGGTCGAGCACCCTGTGACTGAAATGATTACCGGTGTTGATATTGTTAAAGAGCAATTACGCATTGCCAGTGGTTTGCCGCTTGGTTATACGCAGGATGATATCAAAATAAAAGGTCACGCGATTGAATGCCGTATTAATGCTGAAGATCCGGAAACCTTCATGCCCTCACCGGGCGTTATCAAGCATTATCATCCCCCGGGTGGTTTTGGTATTCGTGTCGATACACATGTTTATCAGGGTTATAAAGTACCACCGCATTATGACTCCATGATTGGAAAGTTAATTGCGCATGCTGAAACAAGAGAAATGGCTTTGACCCGTTTATCAATGGCGTTATCTGAAATCGTTATTGATGGTATTAAAACTAATATCCCTTTACATCAGGAATTGGTCAAGGATGGTGCGTTTGAAGCAGGCGGAACAGATATTCATTACCTGGAAGCCAAACTTGGCATTAGCTAATGTCATGGCTTCAACTTGAACTTGAAACCCATCAAGCTCAAGCTGAAGAGCTATCGGAACTACTCGAACATCTAGGTGCGGTATCTGTAACGCTGACTGCTTCCAGCGATGAACCTTTGTTTGATGCGGGAGGCCAAAACGAAAATGAGTCTAAAAAACTCTGGGATAAAACAAAGCTAATCGCACTGCTTCATCCTGATGCCGACCTCGATATTATTCTCGTCTGTTTACGGGATCGCGTTGGTTCTGAAAATATTTTTAGCCATAAGATTGAACTGCTAAAAGACAAGGATTGGGTCAGTGAATTTAAAGCTGCGCATCAACCGCTTATTTTCTCTGAACGTGTTTGTATCTTGCCAAGTTGGTGTGACTCACCTGAACATGAACTTCCGACTTTAATACTTGATCCTGGTTTAGCATTTGGTACGGGTGCTCACCCAACAACTTCATTGTGTATCGAATGGTTAGCAGAACACGATCTGACAGGTAAAACAGTGATAGATTATGGTTGTGGTTCCGGCATTCTTGCAATGGTGGCGGCAATACTCGGTGCGAGACAGGTTTATGCTGTTGATATTGATGCGCAAGCCATACAAGCAGCAAAAGAAAATGTCGAACGAAATAACTTGTCCAGCAAAATAGATATAAGTCTTGTAGAAAATGCTTCATTACCTGTTGTTGATATATTAGTTGCAAACATTTTAATGAATCCGCTTAAAGGTTTAATTGAAGAATTTTCTGCAATCACAAAGTCAGGTAGCAATATTGTTTTATCCGGTTTATTGCATGTACAGGCAGAAGAATGTTTGGAGGCTTATACATCTTGTTTTAATATGGATGAACCTGTTTTCAACCAAGAGTGGGCGCGTCTCCACGGAACGAAAAAATAGATGTATACAGTTTGTCCCGGTTGCACAAGACAATTCCAAATTTATGCCGAACATCTTTCCGCCGCGGCGGGTCAGGTACGGTGCGGTTTTTGCCATGAGCAATTTAATGCCATGGAGCGCTTGTATGACAAGCCTTTGCCTAATGAAAAAGCCTTGGATGAGCAATTCATAGTTGAATCAGTAGAAGAGGAAGAGCCTCAATTCGATATTCCGGAAACAATAAAACCGCAGTTGGCTTCACCTGAAAATGGAGAAAGTGTCATTGTCACAAGCAATGAACCAGATAAGGTGCAGGCGCTTGAGACGGCAATAAATGAAATTGGTATACAGCCTCCAGTAGAAGAAACTGAAAGTAGAATCACACAAGAACTGGAAGAACCACAAGCAAGCATTCAACAAAATAATATTGAATCATCTGAAAATATAACCGTACGCAAAAAAGCTGAAGTCCAGGATGAAGTAAGAGAAGAACCAAGGCAGACGGCCGCTGAACCTGAAGATAAGGCTGTTTCTGAAGAGCGATATAACTTTCCCGAAGTAGAAGAAGCCCTTTTATTAGACGAATTGCCCGAAGTAAAAAGCCGATGGAGCTGGGTTTTGCCTTTTTTCTGGACAGTAGCAACATTAGTAGCATTAGTTGTTATCGTTGCACAGCTTGCCTGGTTTAACCGAGATAGGCTTTTGCTCGAATACCCTGAGTTATTACCCTATGCAAAGCAAATATGTGCTGAGTTTGATTGCCAACTTATCCGTGAAAAAGATGTGAGCAAAATTAAACTGGTTAATCGGGATGTACGTTTGCATCCTACCTATCAGGATACGTTATTGGTCAATGCAGCGATGAAAAATGAACTATCCATCCGCCAACCTTACCCAAAAGTCCAGCTTACCTTGTTTGACACATCCGGTTCATTACTGGGCTATCGAGAGTTTATTCCGGAAGATTATCTTGATGACAGTATTGAGATTGAAAAAGGAATGCCGACCGGCTCGCCGGTATACTTTGTGCTAGAAGTGAGTGGGCCAACTGCGGGCGCTGTCAGTTTCGAATTCAGGTTTCTCTAGTAAATAAAGTGACTGATTTTACTCACTAAAAATAAGCCGCTTTACATGTAAAAGCAGTCCGTTATTATAAGCTTAAAACCAAGTTCCACCCTTTTCTGAAAAAAGCGGTTTCATGTTTATAGGGTCTCATAATCTTAAAAATAATTTGGTGCTTGCACCAATGGCGGGCGTCACTGACCAACCCTTTCGGTTGCTTTGTCGGCAGCTTGGTGCCGGCTTGGTTGTTTCCGAAATGGTGACATCTAATCCTGAGCTTTTTAAAACTCGCAAAACACAACTCCGTTTAAATCATACCGGTGAGCCGGAGCCTCGTACTGTGCAAATTGCCGGTGCTGATCCGGAACAAATGGCACAAGCAGCCGTATTTAATGTTGAACATGGCGCACAAATCATTGATATCAATATGGGCTGTCCGGCGAAGAAAGTCTGTAATGTAATGGCAGGGTCAGCATTATTGAGAGATGAATTATTGGTTGAGCAGATTCTCACCGCTGTTGTTAATGCCGTTGATATTCCTGTAACATTAAAAATAAGGACAGGCTGGGACAAAGAAAATCGTAATGCAGTAAAAATTGCACAGATCGCTGAAGAAACAGGAATACAAGCCTTAACCGTACATGGTAGAACACGAGCTTGTGCCTTCACAGGTATAGCAGAACACGAAACAGCCGGGGAAATTAAAACCAGGGTCGGTATTCCGATTATTGCGAATGGTGATATCAGCACACCAGAAAAAGCAGCAGAAGTCTTAAGCGCCTATAACGTCGATGGCATTATGATTGGGCGAGCGGCACAGGGGAACCCCTGGATTTTTCGGGAAATAAATCATTATTTGGAAACAGGCGAAAAGCTTGAGCCACCTGATAGTAAAGAAAAGAGTGAAGTACTAATTAAACATGTTTCAAACTTGCATCAATTCTATGGTGAGTATCAAGGCCTGCGCATCGCGCGTAAACACATTGGTTGGTATTGCAAACAACAGGATCGCGCGAATTCATTTCGCGCAGTTGTAAACAGAATTGAATCAGCGAGTGAACAACTGGCTGCATTGGAAAACTTTTTTAGTTTTAAAGT
>JBELBG010000026.1:0-10955 GCA_042095435.1 Thiotrichaceae bacterium
AATTGCGATATCAAATACATTTACCTGGAGTAGGTAAATGAAAACAAAGCGATTAATTAACTTTTTTTTACTGAACATTCCTAATAGATCAACAAAAAATAATATTGTTCGGTTAATAGTTTTTTATTAAATATATTTATCAAGGAAGGGCATTTTAATACGAATAACAGCCTTTTTAAAAATTTAAGAAGGCTGTCATGATTAATACATCGTTATTTAATTTCCAGTAGTTCGATATCGAAAATTAAAGTCGAGTTTGGTGTAATTACTTTACCTGCGCCTCGTTCGCCATAGGCCAGATGAGAAGGAACATAGATTTGCCATTTTGAACCAACTGGCATCATCATTAACGCTTCCTGCCAGCCTTTAATAACCTTACCGATGCCTAGAGTAGCAGGCTCGCCTCGTGCATAAGAGCTATCGAATTCTGTACCATCAATGAGCGTGCCACGATAATTTACAACGACGTTGCTGCTTCCTGAAGGTATTTCACCTTCTCCCGCAGTGATGACTTTATATTGAAGTCCAGTATCTAATGTTTTAACACCTTCTTTATTTTTATTTTCGTTAAGGAATTTTTCGCCTTTTTCTTTATTACTTGAAGCTGCTGCAGCCAATTCTTTCTGTTCTTCTAATTGAAAGGCAGTCAGAACCTGCTCCATTTCATCTTTGCTTAATTTCAACTCATTACTGTTTAAAACATCTTCGACAGCCTGAAGAAAAGCAGCATTATCGAGATCAATACCTTGACGAGTGACACTTTGACCAAAGAATATTCCCATTGAATAGCTCAGTTTTTCCTTATCGGATTCAACTTTCGCTGCATGCGCATGAATAAATGTGAAACTTAACGTTAATATAAGCGCAGATTTTAAAATTTTCATAAAAGCCTCTGATTATTTTTTATTAATAGGTATTGAACTATGGTTATTAGTAGGAAGGAATTGATTTATGTTCCCATAAAAGACTTAATTCGCCAAGTGGCTATTAGTTTTTATTAGCTTATACGGTCCTCTGTTTTGTAAAACTCTACCGGCGCTAAGCTATTGTTTGAATAGCTTCATCTAGAAATTGAAGTTCTTTTTTATCTTTTGGAATAGCTTGTGAGAGCAGTTGTCGATATCGCCGTGCTCCGGGCTGTCCTTGATATAAACCAATAATGTGCCGTGTCATATTTTTTATTCGTTCGCCCTTGTCTAACTGCTTGGCAACATAATCTCTGTAATGGTTTAATATATCCATACGCGTTTGCAGCTCTTCTGCATCGCCGAATATTTCTTTATCCGCTTGCGTCAACATGTAGGGGTTTTGATAAGCCGCTCTACCTACCATAACGCCATCGACATGATTCAATTGAGACTTAATTTGATCAATTTCTGTGAAGCCACCATTTATCGTAATACTTAAGTTCGAGAAGTCCTGTTTGAGCTGATAGACACGCGGATAATTTAACGGTGGGATTTCTCTGTTTTCTTTTGGGCTTAAACCACTCAGAATCGCTTTTCTTGCATGAATAATATATGTATCACAACCGCTCTTGTGTGTTGTATCAATAAAATCATATAAGAATTCATATGAATCTAAATCATCAATGCCAATGCGAGTTTTTATCGTGACAGGAATAGTGGTTGTTGCTTTGATTTTATTAACACATTCAGCGACCAGGTTTTTATTCGACATTAAACATGCGCCGAATTGACCATTTTGCACTCTATCGCTGGGACAACCAATATTAAGATTAACTTCATCATAACCTTCGTCCTCAGCCATTTTTGCGCATTGCGCTAAATCCTCGGGATTACTACCGCCAAGTTGTATAGCAAGAGGATGTTCTACATCATTAAATTTTAGAAAGCGTTGTCGATCACCGTGAATCAATGCGCCGGTTGTAATCATCTCAGTATAGAGCACGGCATGTTTCGACAATAAACGCATAAAGAACCTGAAGTGCTTGTCTGTATGATCCATCATGGGGGCAATGGAAAGACGTCGCTCAAAATTGTGATGTGTCATTTGATTTATGATGGGATAAGAGTTTGAGTGAAAGACGGTCGTAAATAAAAACCGCGAGGTAATGTAAGTGTGCCTGAAGATTGGTTTTTATCAGTGGTTAAACTCTTTGCGTTTGCGGCTTTGGGCCTAATTTGTAAAACATGTCCTATTGTAGAACTGATTTTATCAATTTCTCCCATGACGATCATGTCGCTTAATTCTTGCCAATCTTGTTTTAATTGTTTTTCCTGTTCTACATCGGGTTTCCATAGAAAAGGGGTGCCTATACGTCGTAGTGCAATAGGAATATTTTTATTTGCCTCAAATGGAACCCATAAGACTTCATTCAACTTATGTCTAACCAATGACTTCTCCCATGAAGAAAGTGAACTTGGATCAAGTTGAACAACGCATATATAAGTAGATTCTTTCGGCTTACCGTTGTTATCAATAGGCAAAGTTTTCAGTTCTATATCCAAGTCGACAAAATCAGGCTTAGCGGCACTTGCTGCTTCTGCTCCTAAAAAGTCTTCTAATAAGGTTCCAAACCAACCTTTTGCATGAACTAACGAGCTAGGAATATCGCGTTGAAGTTTGTTAGCGAGTTGTTGAATCGTTATTCCAGCTAGACTATTTGCCCGTTGCATTAATTCAATTTTATCAACGGGTGCTGACGTTTTCATACAGTCAATACTAAATCAGGAAAGTGCTTCTAATACTGAATTTTCTAAACATTCAAATTTAAGGGGATCGTCAATAGCATTGTTTTCATCATCAACCAGATAAAATATATCTTCGACACGTTCACCATAAGTTGCAATTTTTGCACCTTGCAGGTTTATTCCACATAGAGCCATGGCTGCGCTGATTCTGGATAAAACGCCAGGACGATCGATTGTGTTAACTTCCATAATAGTTCTGTTGTTTTTTTTATCGGTATCAAACTTTACAAGATTAGGTAAGTTAAAACTTTTGATTTGTCTGTTTTCGATCCAACTAGTCGGTTCTGGTTTTTCTTCTGTTGATGTTAAAGCTTTATTGATTTTGGATTTTACTTCATTACAGCGTTCCTCACTTTTAATACGTTTATTATCGCTTTCAAGCACAGCGAAAGTATCAAGTGTGTAACCATTTTCATTTGTAATAATTCTTGCATCAACAATATTTAAACCGAGTTTTTCTATAATTCGGGTCGCTGTGGAAAAAATGTTTTTACTGTTTGGCGTATGGACAAATACAAGACTGTTACCGCGACTTGTTTTTTTATTTACTAAAACAAGCGGGGTATCCTTGTCTTTATGCTTTATCATACCTTCCGTTTGCCAAGCAATTTCATCCGAAGTGTGTCTGAGGAAGTACTCATCTTCGATTTCCTGCCAAAGATTAAGCACGTCTTTTTTAGGGTATGTATCAAAATCTATTAAACTGAGTGCTTCTTTTTTTACACTCGCTATCCAGTCTTTTTTAAGTATAGGATCGTTTTTATCACGTCTTAATAGATGTAATGTACGTTGATACAAGCTGGTTAAAAGCATCCCACGCCAATTATTCCAGAGTTCCGGGTTTGTGCCGCAAATATCAGCAACAGTGAGAATATGCAAATAATTAAGTCTAATAGGGTTTTGGACTAGGTTTGCAAAATTCATAATGACATCGGGGTCATCAAGATCTTCACGTTGTGCTATTTTGCTCATAACCAAATGGTTTTCAACTAACCAGGAAACAAGTTCTGTATCGTAATCACTTAAGCCATGTGATTTACAAAAGCTTTTTGCGTCTTTGGTTCCTAGTACTGAATGATCACCGCCGCGACCTTTAGCTATATCATGAAATAATCCTGCCAGATAAAGTAACTCAAGCTTAGGTATAGTTTTTGTAATTCCATTACAGATTGGAAACTTTTCTTTGTGTTCAGCTTTGCCAAATAAACGCATATGTTGAATAACACTTAATATGTGCTCATCAACCGTATAGATATGAAAAAGGTCAAATTGCATGAGACCTTCAATCTTGGCAAAAGCCGGTAAATAAGCAGATAAAATACCATAACGGTGCATTAATCTGAGCTCATGACCAACCAGATTGGGCTGCCGAATTATTTCCAGAAATAAACTTCGGTTTCTTATATCTTTTCTGAAGTTGTTGTCTATTAAATATAAATGCTTTCGAATGAGCCGAATAGTACTTGCTCTGACTCCTTTTATTTTTGGGTCTTGTTGCATTAATAGAAAAATTTCGAGTAAGGCAAACGGATATCTTTTAAGAATGTTTTTATTAACAACCTCAATAAAACCATTTCTTTTTTGAAAACGTGAATTTATCGCAACAACTTTTTCCCTTCGTTTTTTATAAACTATTTCTTCCGCAAAATGTTGCAACAGGATTTCATTTAAACGATTTATTTCGCGAGTCGTTTTGAAGTACATTTTCATAAAAGCTTCGATGCCTTTATTTTGCTCACCTTTAAAACCAAGTAGTTCTGCAACTTTCCTCTGCTTTTCAAATAAAAGTCTGTCTTCGCGACGATTTGTGACCATATGCAAGGCAAAACGTATTCGCCATAAAAAGTTTTGTCCATTATTCAAGACTTGATATTCATCATGCGAGAGAAACTTCTCTTTGATTAATGTTTTGATATTGAGATCGCCAAACTGCCTTTCTGCAACCCAACTGATCATTTGGATGTCTCTTAAGCCACCCGGTGATTCTTTTATATTAGGTTCAAGTTTATTAGTAGAATCGCTGTACTTATTGTGGAGGTTAATTTGTTCTTCTAGTTTTGCTTCAAAAAACTTTTTAACTGGCCAGATTTTGTTTGCTGACGTCGCTTTACGCATATCATCATGCAGTTTTTCATTGCCGCAAATGGAACGTGACTCCATGATATTCGTGATAACAGTAATATCATTTCTGGCTTCTGCTTTACATTCTTTAAGAGTTCTAACGCTATGACCGACTTCCAGGCCAAAGTCCCAAAGAAAAGTCAGGAAAGATTGCAGTTGTTGTTCGACATCTTTCTTTAAACGTGGTTTTTGTATAACCATTAAGTCAATATCAGAAGAGAGTAGGAGTTCATTGCGACCATAGCCACCAACTGCGACAAGACAAAGATCGTCTGACTGAATATGTTTATGCCAGGCAAAGGTTAAAAGTTGATCAATCAGCCAACCTTGCTGTTTGACTATGATGTCGATATTTTCGCCTGATTTAAAATTATCGCTCAGATAAGCATAACCGTGGTTCAATGCTTTCTTGAATAACTCAAGATAGCGTGGGTTATTTTCAAGGTTTCTTTTAAATCTGTTTTTATCAAACAAAAATTTGTCGGTGATTATATTTGCCATAGAGTTTTAGAATTTTTCATCGAGGCGTTTGGTTAAGACTTCATAACCGTTATCTGTTACGAGAATAGTATGTTCCCATTGAGCAGACAAACTACGATCTCGTGTGACAACTGTCCAGTCATCAGAAAGTAATTTAACCTGGCGTTTCCCCAGATTAATCATTGGTTCAATAGTAAAAGTCATACCTTGTTCCAGTTTCACTCCGGTATTAGGTCTGCCGTAATGCAGTATTTGCGGATCTTCATGGAAACTTTTCCCAATACCATGACCACAATATTCACGCACAACTGAACAATTATTCTTTTCAGCAAGACTTTGTATGTTATAGCCGATGTCACCGATGCTCACTCCTGGTCTAACTGTTTCGATACCTTTTTTCAAACAATCATAAGTTAGATCGACCAGTCTTTTTGCACGAATAGAAGGTTCACCGACAAAAAACATTTTACTACTATCACCATGATAACCATCTTTGATGACAGTGATATCAATATTTATAATGTCGCCGTTTTTAAGCTTTTTCTCACCCGGGATGCCATGACAAACAACATGATTGATCGAAGTGCAAATCGATTTTGGAAAGCCTTTATAATTTAGTGGAGCAGGGATAGCTTTTTGTTCATTAACGATGAAATCGTGGCATATTTTATCCAACTCACCTGTCGTGACGCCATTGATTACTTTGGGCCCGATCATTTCCAGTACATTGGCTGCCAGGCGACCGGCAACACGCATTTTTTCGATTTCGTCAGCTGTTTTAATAGATATAGACATTTTTATTGTTTGTTTATAGAGAGCAGATAGTTAGTTGTTCGATACCCGTGATACATGGAAATGGATGATTTTAGAGTGCTTCTATTTTTATTCTTGGCAAGGCACGACGATGCGCATGGCTACTTCCTGCAAAGAGGAGCACCAACTTTAGGCGCTTTAAGCGACGCAGACAAGGGTAAAAAGAGGTGTGCTGTAAATATGCATTTCCATGTATCACAGGTATATGGTATAAAGCGCTCGCGATTTTCGCAAATACTTAAATTTTAACTGTCACACGCACGCTACAACTATATATGGGGTGCCTGATTTCTTAAAGAATACAGGTTGTTATATGGGGAGTGCGGAGGCTTAACCCTAACTTAGGAGAATATAACATGTCTAACGTCACCATGCGTGAAATGCTGGAGGCTGGTGTCCATTTTGGTCATCAAACCCGATACTGGAATCCTAGTATGGCGCCATTCTTATTTGGTCAGCGTAATAAAATCCATATTATAAATTTAGAAAAGTCACTTCCTTTATATGAAGATGCGATGAATTTTGTCGGTAAGATGGCTGCCAGAAGAGGCAAGATCTTATTTGTTGGCACCAAGCGTGCTGCTCAGCCTATTATAGAAGCTGAAGCAAAGCGATGCGACATGCCTTATGTTAATCGCCGTTGGTTAGGTGGATTATTAACCAACTTCAAAACGGTTAAAGGTTCCATCAACCGCTTGAAAGAAATCGAAACCATGCAAACAGATGGAAGTTTCGAACGTATCAATAAGAAAGAACAACTGATGTTGGTTCGCGAACTGGATAAATTAAAAGCTAATTTATCCGGAATTAAAGATATGAAAGGCATTCCTGACGCGATTTTCATTATCGATGTCGGTTACGAAAATATTGCTGTAAATGAAGCAGTAAAATTGGGTATCCCAGTGATAGGCGTTGTTGATAGTAATAACAGTCCTAAAGGAGTTGATTACGTTATTCCAGGTAACGACGATGCGATTCGTTCAATTTCACTTTATGCCAAAGGTGTTGCTGACGCTATATTAGATAGTAAACAATCTGTTGCTCATCTTGGTGGTTCAGAAGACAGTGACGATTTAGTCGAAATTGATGAATCAGGCGCTCCAGTTGAAAAAGAAGCTGCGGCAGCTAAAGTCACAAAGAAGACAGCTAAGAAAAAAGTAGCTAAAAAAGCGGAGTCAGCAGAAGAGGCACCAGCTGAAGAAGCAAATGCGGCAGCAGAAAAGAAAGTAGCTAAGAAAAAAGCTAAAAAGAAAGTAGCTAAGAAAAAAGTAGCTAAAAAAGTAAGTAAAAAATCAGCTGCTGAAGCTGACGACGAATAATCAAACGTCGTTACTGAAATTTAGATAATAGTTTTAGAGGAATATTTAAATGCAAATTACTGCTTCATTAGTTAAAGAACTGCGCGAACGAACTGGCGCAGGCATGATGGATTGTAAAAAAGCGTTACAGGAAGCGAATGGTGATATTGAAGTTGCTATTGAAGAAATGCGTAAATCCGGTGCTGCGAAGGCAGCAAAAAAAGCCGGGCGTATTGCTGCTGAAGGCGTTATTACTATTAAGCAAGACGGTCAGGATATTACAATTCTGGAAACGAACTGTGAAACTGATTTCGTTGCCAAGGATGAAAACTTTGTCACGTTTACCAATAAGGTTATTGAAGCCATTATTGCTAATAACCCAACGGATGTTGATGCCTTAATGCAAATCAGCCTTGGTGATCAAACTGTTGAAGCAGCAAATCAGGAATTAGTTGCAAAAATTGGTGAGAAGATCACGGTTCGTCGCTTTGAAAAAATGACTGCTTCAGGTCAACTTGGCAGCTACTCACACGGTGATCGTATTGGTGTTGTTGTCGAACTGGAAGGCGGTGATGAAGCGCTTGCTAAAGATCTCGCCATGCATATTGCCGCAAGTAAACCAGTCTGCGTTAGCGAAGATCAAGTTCCGCAAGATGTGCTCGATAAAGAAAAAGAAATTTTTTCTGCTCAAGCTGCTGAAAGTGGTAAACCTCCTGAAATCATCGAAAAAATGGTGACGGGTCGTATACAAAAATATTTGAAAGAGATTACTTTGCTTGGGCAACCTTTTGTCAAGGATCCTGACCAGACTGTAGCAAAACTGTTAAAAGCAGCAAATGCGTCAGTCACTTCTTTCTTAAGGTATGAAGTTGGTGAGGGTATTGAAAAGAAAGTCGATAACTTCGCTGAAGAAGTTATGTCTCAGGCAAAAGGGGACTGATTAATGTCCAACCCGTCCAATTCATTAAAGTATCGACGGGTTTTATTAAAGCTTAGTGGTGAAGCTTTAATGGGTGATGAACCTTATGGGATCGATCCAAAGGTTATTGACCGACTTGCCAATGAAGTTGCCGAGCTTTGTAAACAAGGTGTCGAAATTGCCATCGTCATTGGCGGTGGCAATATCTTTCGCGGAACCGGTTTAGCTGCCTCTGGTATAGAGCGCGTTACAGCAGACCATATGGGAATGCTGGCAACTATTATGAATTCGTTAGCAATGCAAGATGCGCTTGAACGAGTCAACTTACATGCCCGGGTTATGTCTGCTCTGAAAATTAACCAGGTTTGCGAAGATTATATTCGGCGCCGTGCAGTTCGCCATCTTGAAAAAGGTCGCGTTGTTATTTTTGCAGCAGGCACAGGTAATCCTTTCTTTACAACTGATTCAGCAGCCAGCCTACGCGCGATTGAAATTGGTGCGGAATTATTAATAAAAGCCACTAAAGTTGATGGCGTTTATTCATCCGATCCGGTTAAAAATACTGATGCAGTTCGTTATGATGCACTGAACTATGACGAAGTGATTGAACAAAAGCTGGGTGTTATGGACACAACAGCCGTAGTACTTTGTCGAGATAATAATATGCCTTTAAGAGTATTGGACATGACAAAGTCAGGATCCTTGCTAAAAGCAGCTCAAGGTGAAAATGAAGGAACTCTAGTTAGTAATGCCTAAGTAAACTTGGCTTGTAGGAGAGAGAACATGATTGAAGACATTATTAGTGATGCAAAAAGCAGAATGCTGAAAAGTATTGAATCTTTAAAGGGTGAAATGTCGAAAATTAGAACAGGTCGCGCCCACCCCAGTTTATTAGAACAGGTTAAGGTCAGTTATTATGGTTCGGAAACACCGCTTAATCAGGTTGCCAGTATTAATGTTGTCGATGCAAGAATGTTAGGTGTTAGTCCTTTTGATAAAAGTGCTGTCCCCGATATTGAAAAAGCCATTATGAACGCGAACCTTGGATTAAACCCGGTTACCACAGGTGACTTGATTCGGGTTCCTTTACCACCTTTAACAGAAGAGCGGCGCAAAGATCTAATTAAAGTTGTTCGTGCTGAAGCGGAAAAAGCACGCGTTGCAGTTCGTAACATTCGTCGTGATGCCAACTCATCTTGTAAGGAACTGGTTAAGGAAAGAATGATTTCAGAAGATGATGAACGTAAAGCAGAAGGGCGCATTCAAGCTTTAACGGATGAAAATATCGCTACGATAGATAAAAACCTTGAACAGAAAGAAGCAGAGATGCTCGAAATATAACCCCAGTTAATATTTTTCTTTAACCATTTACTGGTTAATCACATTGAATGGATATTGATTCTAAAGACTCAAAGCCAAAACATATCGCTATTATCATGGATGGTAATGGTCGTTGGGCAAAAAATAAAAACCAACCCCGTGTTGCTGGACATCGTGCCGGCGTTAAAACATTAAGAAAATTAATTGAGTATGCTGTCCGTATTCAACTGGATGCAATGACGGTTTATGCGTTCAGTCGCGAAAACTGGCAACGACCGGAAAAAGAAGTGACCTTGTTAATGGACTTGTTCATTACAGCACTGAATTCGGAGGTTAAAGATCTGCATGAAAACAATGTTTGCTTGACGTTTATAGGTGACAACGCAGACTTTAGTGAGAAATTACAGAAAACCATTAAACAGTCAGAAGATTTGACTCGTGATAACTCAGGTTTACGTTTAAATGTTGCGGCAAATTACAGCGGTCGCTGGGATATTACTCAAGCAGTACAATCTATTAGTAGCGATATAGTTGCGGGAAAATTGAATAATGAACAGCTGAATGAATCATTAATAAGCGAAAAACTTTGTTTGGCTAATATTGAAGAACCGGATTTATTTATTCGTACAGGCGGGGAGCAAAGGATCAGCAATTATTTTCTATGGCAGCTGGCTTACACTGAACTGTATTTTACTGATGCCTTATGGCCTGATTTTTCCCCGAGTGAACTGGATAAAGCCATAGATTGGTTTAATAATCGACAAAGACGTTTTGGCAAAACGTCTGAACAAATTGAAAAACAGAATAGTTAATTACTTCTCATGTTAAAAGCCAGAATAGCTACTGCTGCCGTTTTAATCCCTATTGTTATTACTCTCATCTTTTTTGCAGATGTGATTTGGTTTTCAGCTTTTTTTGCTCTGATTGTTGTCATTGGTGCCTGGGAATGGGCCGGACTGAGCAAACTGAACGATAAAGTGAAGTATTCATACGTCATCCTCTCTTTATCTATACTCTTTATGATTTATTGGTTTAATGACGACTTAATCTATAAAAGCGCTGTGTTAATAGGTGCTCTATATTGGCTGATAGCTGTTGGTTTAGTCATTTTTTACCAGAAACAACGGAATTTGTTGCCACGAAATTCATCCATATTGATGTTAGTCGGCCTGTTACTGTTAGTGCCAATGTGGTCAGGTTTGGTTATTTTAAAGTCAAATACCGAAACAGGCTCAGTTCTGATTATGATGCTTATGTTGCTTATTTGGGGGGCTGATACAGCAGCGTATT
>JBELBG010000027.1:0-10815 GCA_042095435.1 Thiotrichaceae bacterium
ACCGGCAACAATACTGGCAAAAATAATCAACGAGATGCCATTGCCAATACCGCGTTCTGTAATTTGTTCACCTAGCCACATTAAGAACATAGTACCTGTTACTAATGTCGTTACAGCAACAACACGGAAACCCATACCGGGATCCATAACTACGGCTAAACCATTTGCCTGTTGCCCTTCTAACGCAATCGCAACACCACAAGCTTGAAACAACGCTAATACAACCGTGCCATAACGAGTGTATTGCGTAATCTTTCTGCGTCCAGATTCACCTTCTTTCTTCAGTTGTTTTAACTTAGGTTCAACAACTGAAAGTAATTGCATAATAATTGATGCCGAAATGTAAGGCATGATTCCTAACGCAACTACCGAAAAGCGACTTAATGCGCCTCCCGAAAACATATTAAACATATCCAGAATGGTGCCTTTTTGTTGTTCAAACAAATCAGCCAATGCCACTGGATTAATACCGGGTACTGGAATATGCGAAGCAATGCGATAAACAAACAACGCAAACAACACAAAAAGTAATCGTTGGCGAAGTTCCTTTAATTTACCAAAACCGGAAGCCCCTCCGGCTATTGCTGGATTAGATACGGACATTATTCCTCTATCTTTCCGCCAGCAGCTTCTATTGCGCTACGTGCACCCTTCGTTAACATCAAACCTTTAACAGTAACCGCTTCTTCCAACTTACCGGAAAGAATTACTTTTACACGTTGTACATTTTTGTTTACTAAACGTGCGGCTTTAAGCGCATCAACATCAATCACATCAACACTCAGACCAGCAAGTTCATTTAAACGTAATTCTTCAGTCACTCGACCTATACGTGAGCTAAACCCTACTTTAGGTAAACGACGTTGAAGTGGCATTTGACCACCTTCAAAACCGACTTGAACATAGCCACCTGAACGTGACTTTTGACCTTTGTGTCCACGACCACCGGTTTTACCCAGGCCAGAACCAATACCACGACCACGACGTTTTGCATCTGTAGTCGAATCTGGATGTGGTTTAAGTGTATTTAAACGCATCGTTATACCTCTTCAACAGCAAGCAAGTAACTTACTTTATTAATCATGCCACGAATTTCAGGGGTATCATCGACAGTCACACTGTGACGAATACGACGTAAACCTAAACCCTTTACACATTGTTTGTGTTTTTCGATACGACGGTTAGTACTCTTAACCAACGTAACTTTTAATTTATTTGAGCTCTTAGCCATTTTAACTAACCACTTCTTCGATTGATTTTCCGCGCTTGGCTGCAATGTATTCTGGAGAAGACATTTGCTTTAAGCCTTCAATTGTTGCACGGATGACATTAATAGGATTGGTTGAACCGTTTGATTTAGCCAATACGTTATGAATACCAACAACTTCAAATACTGCTCGCATAGGGCCGCCCGCAATAATACCGGTACCTTCTGATGCTGGCTGCATATAAACTTTAGCTGCACCAAACTCTGCAACGATTGGATAATGCAGCGTACCTTCATTCAGCGGAACTGAAATCATGTTACGACGCGCATCTTCCATCGCTTTTTGAATTGCCAAAGGCACTTCACGCGATTTGCCTAAACCTAGACCAACACGTCCGTTACCATCACCAACAACTGTGACAGCACCAAAACGGAATTGACGACCACCTTTAACAACTTTGGCAACACGATTGACCGTGACAAGTTTTTCTTGAAGATCTTCGTTACCGGTTATTGAGTTTGCTAATGCCATAAAAATCTTCCTTTAGAAGTTCATACCTTGTTCACGAGCAGCATCAGCTAACGCTTTAATGCGACCATGATATTTAAAACCTGAACGATCAAAAGCAACGTTATCAATACCTGCTTTTTTCGCTCGCTCTGCCAATGCTTTACCTACAGCTGCTGCAGCTTCTACATTACCGCTGTATTTAATCTGGCTTTTAAGATCTTTATCCAGACTTGATGCACTCGCTAATACTTCTGAACCATTAGGCGCGATAATTTGCGCATAAACGTGACGTGACGTTTTATGTACTGTTAAACGGTTCGCACCGAGTTGTTTGATTCTGGCACGCGCTTTTTTGGCACGACGTAATCTTTCTGTTTTTTTGCTCATATCAACTAAGCCTTTTTAGCTTCTTTACGAATGATGTGCTCATCTGAATAACGAACACCTTTACCTTTATAAGGCTCAGGTGGTCGATAAGCACGAATATTTGCTGCTACTTGACCAACTTGCTGTTTATCAGCACCTTTAATAACAACTTCAGTTTGGCTTGGTGTTTCAATAGTAATACCTTCAGGTATAGGAAAATCAACGGGGTGAGAAAAACCGAGACTTAAGTTCAACGATTTACCTGACACTGCTGCACGATAACCAACACCAACAATTTCAAGCTTACACTCAAAACCTTCAGTGACACCGGTCACGATATTTTGTAACAACGCGCGTGTTGTACCTGAAAGTGCTTTTGCAGACTTGCTATTATTGATAACAGTAGTCTTTAAAACCCCATCTTCCTGCTCTACTTTTACTGAAGGATGGACATCATGAGACATTTCACCCTTACTACCTTTAACCGTAATCAGATTACCCGCTATATTGATATCAACACCACTAGGAATCGTTATCGGGTTACTCGCTATTCTAGACATTATTCAAATCCAAATTCGTTTATGAAACATAACAAAGCACTTCACCACCGATGCCTTGCTCACGTGCTGATTTATCTGTCATTACACCTTTAGCTGTAGATATAATTGCTACACCTAAACCACCCATTATCTTTGGCAGATCATCTGCAGATTTATAACTTCGAAGACTTGGCCGGCTGACGCGACCGATTGATTCAATAACAGGTTTACCTTCAAAATATTTAAGCTCAATGCTTAATGTTGCTTTTTTATTTTCTTCTTCAACACTAAAACCGGAAATATAACCTTCTTCCTTCATGATATTCGCGATCGCCACTTTTAGTTTTGATGACGGCATTTTCACTTCAAACTTATCACGTTCCAGCGAATTACGAATTCGGGTTAACATATCTGCAATTGGATCTGACATACTCATAATCTATTCTCTCTCTATTACCAGCTCGCTTTAACCAAACCTGGCACATCGCCACGCATAGCCGCTTCACGTAATTTATTTCGTCCCAATCCAAATTTTCGATAATAACCGTGTGGACGACCTGTAATATTGCATCTGTTACGTAAACGAACAGAACTCGCATCGCGAGGCATCTTGTTTAGTTTTTCAACTGCAGATGTACGTTCTTCTTCGCTTAAAGAAGGGTTTATAATTGCAGCTTTTAACTCTGCTCTTTTCGCAGCGTATTTTTGAACCAAACGATTTCGTTTGATTTCACGATTTACCATGCATGACTTTGCCATTCTAAATAGACCTCAAGACCTTAATGGAAGATTAAATGCTTTTAATAATGCACGACCTTCTTCGTCAGTACGTGCAGTCGTGGTAATCGTAATATCCATACCACGAAGCGTGTCAATTTTGTCGTAATCAATTTCTGGGAAAATAATTTGTTCTTTAATACCCATATTATAATTACCACGACCATCAAAAGACTTTGCATTTAAGCCACGGAAATCACGAATACGTGGAATAGCAATAGTGATCAGACGATCAAGAAATTCATACATGCGTTCACGACGCAATGTTACTTTACAACCTACAGGCCAACCTTCTCGAACTTTGAAGTTAGCAACTGATTTTCTTGCATTACAAACAATGGGTTTTTGCCCAGCGATCTTGGTCATATCACCAAGCGCATGTTCAACCACTTTCTTATCTGCAACAGCTTCACCGAGCCCCATATTTAATGTGATCTTGGTAATTTTTGGTACTTCCATCGAAGACTTATATCCGAATTGTTCAGATAGCTGCTTAAATACCGTATTTTTATAATGTTCTTGTAATCTGACCATGGCTAAACCTTAAACATCTACTACTTCATTATTCGATTTGAAGAAACGCACTTTTTGGCCATCATTTAATTCACGATATCCAATGCGATCAGCTTTATTTGTTACAGGATTTAATATCGCAACATTCGACACATGTATTCCTGCTTCTTTTTCAATAATACCGCCTGGCTGACCCATTTGCGGATTGCCCTTGGTATGCTTCTTAATCATATTAACGTTTTCGACAAAAACTTTATCTTCATCATTAACAACAGATAAAACCGAACCGGTTTTACCTTTGTCTTTACCGGCAATAACGATTACTTTGTCACCTTTTCTAATGCGACTCATTACAGTACCTCCGGTGCCAAAGACACAATTTTCATAAACTGTTCGCCACGTAACTCACGTGTAACAGGACCAAAGATACGGGTACCAATAGGCTGCAACTGAGCATTCAATAACACAGCAGCATTACCATCAAAACGAATCGACGAACCGTCTTGTCTGCGAACACCTTTACGTGTACGAACGACAACTGCGTTATACACATCACCCTTTTTAACCTTACCGCGTGGTATAGCTTCTTTAACACTGACTTTAATAACATCACCAACGTTCGCGTAGCGTCGCTTGGAACCACCTAATACCTTTATACACATTACGCGGCGAGCACCACTATTGTCTGCGGCATCAAGTATTGTTTGCATCTGAATCATTTCTGCTTACTCTCCCGATTAAACAACTTGAGCTTTACTGACAACTTTCTGTAAGCGCCAGGTCTTGTTTTTAGATAGTGGACGTGATGCTTCAATAACGACTACATCACCTTCATTACATTCATTCGCTTCATCATGAGCCATTAACTTAGTAGAACGACGCATAAATTTACCATACAAAGGGTGTTTTACTTTGCGCTCAACAAGTACAGCAATGGTTTTATCCATTTTGTTACTCACTACAGTACCGCTGACTGTCTTCGCTTGTTTTTCTTCTGTACTCATGCGTCTTTACCTGATTCTGTTTTCTTTTCATTAATCAACGTATTAATTCGAGCAATATTACGTCGCGTTTTTTTCATTTCGCTAGGCTTGTCTAACTGGCCAGTACCTTTTCTCATGCGCAAGTTGAACTGAGAACGTAACTCTTCTAGCAATAGAGTCTGCAACTCTTCAGGTGACTTTTCTCTTAATTCTGCTGTTTTCATTACAGTATCGTCCTCGCAACAAAAGTAGTTTTAACAGGTAATTTAGCTGCTGCTAAATCAAATGCTTCACGCGCTAATTCTTCTGGCACACCTTCCATTTCATAAAGCATTCTGCCAGGTTGAATCTGTGCAACCCAGTATTCAACGTTACCTTTACCTTTACCTTGACGTACTTCTAAAGGCTTTTTGGTAATAGGCTTATCAGGGAAAATACGTATCCAAATTTTCGCACCACGTTTTACTTTACGGGTTAATGCACGACGTGCAGCTTCAATCTGACGCGCAGTAATACGACCACGCCCCACAGCTTTTAAACCAAACTCACCAAAGCTGACTTTATTACCAACTGTCGCAAGACCACGATTTCGTAGCTTACTTTGTTTTCTAAATTTTGTTCTTTTAGGCTGTAACACGTTCTTAGTCCTGTTCGTTATTTGCTCTTAACTTACGCCTGAGCTTCTTCTTTCTGGGTTTCTTCTTCTAGTTTTCTCTGATCCTGGGCAAAAACTTCACCTTTGAAAATCCAGACTTTAATTCCAATAATTCCATAAGTGGTACTTGCTTCAGCTGTACCATAATCAATATCTGCTCTTAAAGTATGAAGTGGCACCCGACCTTCTCTATACCATTCACTACGTGCTATTTCAGCACCGTTCAAACGGCCACCAACAGTAATCTTGATACCTTCTGCACCAAGACGCATGGTATTGGTTACTGCGCGCTTCATGGCGCGGCGAAACATAATACGTCGTTCGATTTGCTGTGCGACACTTTCTGCCACCAAATATGCATCGAGTTCAGGCTTACGAATTTCTTCAACACTAACATGAGCAGGCACACCCATCATTTCAGAAACTTCTAGACGAAGACGTTCAATATCTTCACCTTTTTTACCAATGACAATACCTGGTCGCGCAGTATGAATAATAACGCGTACATTACCTGCCGGCCTTTCAATCTGAACACGACTTACAGAAGCATTCGCCAGTTTCTCACGAATATAATCTCTAACCTTGATATCTGCATGCAGAAAATCAGCATAGTCTTTACTGTCTGCATACCAGGTTGAGGTCCAGTCTTTAATAATGCCAAGGCGTATGCCTGTTGGATGTACTTTTTGACCCATGCTTACTTATTCTCCGTTCTCAGCAACCGTCACGATTAAATGACTGGTTCTTTTGATTATTCTATCGGCACGGCCTCTTGCGCGTGGACGCAAGCGTTTCATCGTCGGGCCCTGGTTTACTTGAATAGCGCTGACTTTTAACTCATCAATATCAGCACCATCGTTGTTCTCAGCATTGGCTATTGCAGACTCAAGCACTTTTTTAATGATGTCTGCACCTTTCTTGTTACTAAAAGCAAGTAAGTTAATCGCTCGATCAACTGGCAAGCCACGAATCTGATCCGCCACTAAACGCATTTTTTGCGGTGACAAATGTGTATATTTTAAAGTTGCTGAAGTCGCCATAATTCTAGTCTTCTAATTAAGATTTTTTATCTGCTACGTGACCACGGTAAGTACGAGTTAAAACGAACTCGCCTAGTTTATGGCCAACCATGTTTTCAGAGATGTACACAGGCATATGATCACGGCCGTTATGAACAGCAATGGTTAAGCCAACCATTTCAGGCATAACCATAGAGCGACGAGACCAGGTTTTAATTGGGCGTTTATCGTTACTTTCCTTTGCTGTTTGCACCTTTTTCACAAGATGATGGTCAATAAACGGACCTTTTTTTATTGAACGTGGCACGTGTATTCCTCTCTATTATTTACGTTTACGAACGATTAATTTATCAGTTCGTTTATTCTTTCTGGTTTTAAAGCCTTTTGTTGGCGTACCCCATGGACTAACAGGATGACGGCCACCTGATGTTCGACCTTCACCACCACCATGTGGGTGATCAACCGGGTTCATTGCAACACCACGAACAGTAGGTCTAATACCCAGCCAGCGTTTTGCGCCTGCTTTACCTAATGAGCGTAATTGATGCTCACCGTTACTTACTTCACCAATGGTTCCACGACAGTCCGCTAAGACTTTACGCATTTCACCCGAACGCAATCTTAAGGTGACGTGCTGGCCTTCTTTTGCAACTAATTGCGCAGAAGTACCTGCACTACGAATCATTTGTGCGCCTTTACCTGGCTTTAATTCAATGCAATGCACTGTTGATCCTAAAGGCATGTTTCTTAATGGCATGCTATTACCGGCTTTAATACCCGCTTCTAGACCAGACATGACTTGATCACCGACTTTTACATTAGCCGGTGCAATGATGTAACGTCTTTCACCATCTGCATATAGTAATAATGCGATATGCGATGTTCTGTTTGGATCGTATTCAATACGCTCAATTTTTGCAGGAATACCGTCTTTATTTCGCTTGAAATCAATAATGCGATAACGTTGCTTCGAACCGCCACCACGATGACGAATAGTAATACGGCCATTATTATTACGGCCTGAAAATTTATTTTGTTTTTCTAACAGTGGTTCATAAGGTTTGCCCTTGTATAATTCAGGGCTTACAACCTTGATCATGGAACGACGGCCTGCAGATGTCGGTTTTGGATTAACTAATGCCATAATTCTTTACCTATCAAGCTCCCATGAAGTCAATGTCATAACCAGGTTTCAGTTTGACATAGGCTTTTTTCCAATTAACACGTTGACCTGGTTTACGTGCAAACATTTTCTTTTTGCCTTTTACGTTAGTTACCTGAACTGATTCAACTTCAGCGCCTTCGAACATTAGCTCTACAGCACTTTTGATTTCAGGTTTGGTTGCGTCTTTTGCAACTTTAAATACAAATTGATTGTGCGCTTCACCAACCATGGTCGACTTTTCAGTCACTCGTGGTTCAAGCAAAACAGTCATTAATTTTTCCTGGTTCATGATAACCATGCCTCAACTTTTTCAACTGCTGACTTAGTCATTAATACTTTTTCAAAACCGATTAATGAATAAGGGTCAATTTCATTTGTATCAATAACGTCTGCTTTAGGAAGATTACGAATACCGAAATAGAGGTTTTCAGTTAACTCTTCAGTCACGACCAATACATCTTCCAGACCAAGACTTTCCAGTTTCTCTTTCACCAGTTTTGTTTTTGATTCAGTGATATCAAATTCATCAACACAAATAATGCGTTCCTGACGAACTAATTCTGAAAGAATCGAACGCATCGCACCACGATACATTTTTTTATTCACTTTCTTGCTATGATCCTGTGGCTTAGATGCAAAAGTAACACCACCACCACGCCAGATAGGACTACGAATCGTACCTGCTCTTGCACGACCGGTTCCTTTTTGACGCCAAGGCTTTTTACCACCACCTTGAACCGCAGAACGATTTTTTTGCGCTTTAGTACCAGAACGAGCTGCTGCCAGATACGAGGTTAAAACCTGATGTATCAATGGCTCATTAAATTCGGCAGAAAAAACACTATCAGCAACAGTCATGCTGCCTGCTTTTTTCTTACCTGCTGTTTGAATTTTAAGTTCCATGAGATTGCCTTATGCTTAATTCTTTATTTAGCCTTTACTGAAGGTTTAATAACAACCCTGCCACCTTTAACAGCAGGAACTGAACCTTTAATCAATAATAAATTGCGTTCACTATCAACACGAACCACTTCAAGATTTTGAGTTGTACGTTGTACATTACCTAAATGGCCTGCCATTTTTTTACCCTTGAAAACACGTCCAGGAGTTTGACATTGACCAATAGAACCCGGCGCACGGTGAGAAATAGAGTTACCGTGTGAGTTACGTTGATGGCTGAAGTTGTGACGCTTAATTGCACCAGCAAAACCTTTACCGTTGGTCGTGCCTGTTACATCAACTTTTTGACCTGCTTCAAACATATCAACTTTAATTTCAGAACCTGTAGCAAACTGCTCTAACTCGTCACTGCTTACTCTGTGTTCTACAAGTCCCTCGCCCGTTTCAATACTTGCTTTGGCGTAATTACCTGCTTCTGATTTAGTCAATGACGATGATTTTTTAGAACCCCAGGAAACCTGTATAGCACTATAACCTTTCGTTTCTGACGTAATTACTTCAGTAATATGATTTGGGGTCGCTTCGACAACAGTCACAGGCACTGATTGACCTTCGTCAGTAAAGACGCGAGTCATGCCTCGTTTTCGACCTATAATTCCAATCGTCATTGTTTTAAATCCACCCGTTATTCTTATTGCAATTTAATCTGAACGTCGACACCCGCCGCCAGATCAAGTTTCATTAACGCATCAACTGTTTTATCAGTTGGGTTAACAATATCCATTAAACGTTTATGAGTACGAATTTCATATTGATCACGCGCATCTTTATTAACGTGTGGCGAAATCAAAACCGTAAAGCGTTCTTTTTTCGTTGGCAAAGGTATAGGCCCTTTAATTTGAGCGCCCGTACGTCTCGCTGTCTCAACAATCTCTTTCGTAGACTGATCGATTAAACGATGATCGAATGCCTTAAGGCGAATTCTTATTACTTGTTCTTCAGACATGTTTTATTTACTCAATAATTTTAGAGACAACGCCCGCACCAACAGTACGACCACCTTCTCGTATTGCAAAGCGTAACCCTTCTTCCATCGCAATCGGTGCTATCAATTTCACCGTCACTTTAACGTTATCACCCGGCATGACCATTTCAGTACCTTCAGGTAATTCCATCGCACCCGTCACGTCAGTCGTTCTAAAGTAGAACTGTGGACGGTAGTTATTGAAGAATGGCGTATGACGACCACCTTCATCTTTACTTAATACGTAGATTTCAGTTTCAAAGTGCGTATGCGGGGTAATTGAACCTGGTACACAAAGTACTTGCCCACGTTCAACTTCTTCACGTTTAGTACCACGAAGTAAAACACCAACATTGTCACCCGCTTGACCTTCGTCAAGTAACTTACGGAACATTTCTACGCCGGTACAGGTGGTGCTCTGGGTCTCTTTGATACCGACAATCTCAATTTCTTCACCGACTTTTACGATGCCGCGTTCAACACGTCCGGTTACTACCGTACCACGTCCTGAAATACTGAATACGTCTTCAATAGGCATCAAAAATGGTTTGTCTACTGGGCGCTCAGGTAATGGGAAGTATTCATCCATTGCCGCAACCAGTTTCAGAATGGAAGGTATACCGATATCTGAGGTATCGCCTTCTAATGCTTTTAATGCTGAGCCGGTGACAATCGGCGTATCGTCGCCCGGGAAATCGTAGCTATCTAATAACTCGCGGATTTCCATTTCAACCAACTCTAATAATTCTGCATCATCAACCTGATCTGCTTTGTTCAGGTAGACCACGATGAAAGGCACACCGACTTGACGTGATAACAGAATGTGTTCGCGGGTTTGTGGCATAGGACCATCTGCTGCACTACAAACTAAAATAGCCCCGTCCATTTGTGCCGCACCAGTAATCATGTTCTTGACATAATCCGCGTGTCCCGGACAGTCTACGTGCGCATAGTGACGGTCGTCACTTTCGTATTCCACGTGTGCAGTCGCTATTGTAATACCGCGTTCGCGCTCTTCTGGCGCATTATCAATATCACCGTAGTCCTTGAATTCACCGCCGTTCGCTTCGGCCATTGTCTTGGTAATTGCCGCTGTTAACGTTGTCTTGCCATGGTCAACGTGACCGATTGTGCCCACATTTACATGTGGTTTTGT
>JBELBG010000028.1:0-8479 GCA_042095435.1 Thiotrichaceae bacterium
TTATAAATACAGGAAAGATAACTAAAATTACCGCTCCCAGCGTTATGTACCTGAACTGAAATTATTCACAACTAACTAAAACAGTCACTTACGGTACATGCTCTGTGCCAAAATCCTTTTCACTTGGGGCTGAATAGGTGCTTGTCCATACTTAATTGGACACAAAAACTTACTTGGTTTCTATATATAAGATAATATAAACCCTAAGTTTAAAAGGAGTGATTAAAATGGATTTCAGCTTGATCATCAGGCCTGTTATTACGATGTTATGGTATCTACTACCTATAGCTATTCTTACCGGAATTATAAAGTCTCCTTGGTTCAAAGGTGTAATTGGAGAGTTTATAGTTAATGTAATCTTTAAATTCTCCCTGCCAAAAGATCAATACCATTTAATTAAAAATGTTACGTTACCAACTGATGACGGAACAACACAGATAGATCATATTATTGTTTCTAAGTTTGGCATTTTTGTTGTTGAAACTAAAAATATGAAAGGCTGGATTTTTGGTAATGCTACCCAAAAGCAATGGACTCAAAAAATATATAAGTTTTCTACTAAATTTCAGAATCCAATTCATCAAAATTATAAGCATTTAAAAACACTGCAAAGTTGTCTCGGAATAAATTCGGATTCAATATTTTCAGTAATCGTGTTTATTGGCGAATCAGTATTTAAAACAGATATGCCTGAAAATGTAACTTATGCTAGAGGCAGCATTCGATTTATTAAGTCTAAAAAAACTATATTTTTTGATGATAATCAAGTTGAAGAGTTAATTAAATTAATAGAAGGTGACCGGCTTAGTAGGGGAATGAGAACAAATAGACAACATGTGTCATATGTTAAAGGAATTATTAAATCTAAAATAGATGAACAGGTATGTCCTAAGTGTGGGGCAGGAATGAAGTTAAGGGAAACGAAGAAAGGGGCAAATATTGGTAATAAGTTTTGGGGGTTTTCTACATTTCCTAAGTGTAGGGGTGTAGTGAATCTCACGAATTCAGCGTTATGAGTGCTGTGTTCACTATTCTCATACTAAAACTCATAACTAATCGAAAACAAGGCATAGAATTTATCAAAACTGAGGTTTTGTGCTGAGTTAGTTTCCACTTCCGTTCCTATCTTTGCTTGCCATCGTAATTGTTCATTGTTTAGCTTGATAAACGGTGCGCTGTATTCTGCTTCTGCTTTGCAGCCTTTGCGTAAACGACCTGCAGCTCCTGTTTCGCTTTCTACTGGGCTGGCCACATCTAACAAAAAATCTCTTATATAACAGGAACCTTGTGCGCTGAGTTTACGTACATCGCTTATTTGATAATCCAGACCTAATCGCAGTTGATGAAAATCAAAGTCGCGGAAGCCGGATGAATCGTCTCGTGCGAAATAGCCATTTGCATAAGCATTGATACTCAGTCTCTCTGTGACGCTCTTTGTTGCTATCACACCATAGCCATAAAAACTGTAACGTAATTTATTGTCTGCGATATTTGTTCCGAGAGCATCATCTTCGAGCAGGTCTTCATAGAGTTGATTACGATAGTAAACAAAAGCGCGTCCTCTTAAACCAGTCTCATTATTTTTATATCGATAAGTCGGTTGGAATGAATATTCATAGTTATCCAGGCTTTCCAAGCCTATTTCTTCATAATCTTCCAGGTAATTACGCCCGGAAAGAGAACTGTATAAAGCAATAGAATGTTTTCTATCAAGTCTATAAATTAATTCCGCTGAAAGCTTTGCAGTATCGTTATCGAACCGGTCGGATATTGAATTACCTCTGCTGGTTGCTAATGCACGTTGGCTTTGACTAAAGTAGGTACGGCGGTCACTACGCCAATCTCCTGTCACTAACAAGTCTGCCGAACGTTCACCTATCATGAATCGATGAACAAAACGACCAAACAAGTTGATTTTATGATTATCAGCATCTTCAAATGCTTTTTCATAAAACCGACTACTTAAGTTTGCCCGATATTGAAATTCTGATTTCTCAGAGACGTTCTTTTTACCTTTATGGCTGACAAGAAGGTTTGTAAACATACCTCCATCAACTTTGCCAGATAATTCAAATGGATTCGTGTCGTAACCCGCCTCGGTTTTTATTTCGAGACTGTGTGCGCATATTGGTATTATCAATAGCGCTAATAAGTGAATTTTTCTGTATGTATTTTTCATCTTGTTTCCGACTTACTACTTTATTAGCGTTACTTTCATTATTTTTATATCCTTTTTTATCTTTTAGTATACGCGCCATTTTTATGTAAAAGGATTTTGAGTTTAGGCTGTAATAACCTGGTACTTCCCATATCAATATCTTTGGTGAGTTATTCTTAAAATCATCACTTTTCAAATAATCCAATATCGCGCCATCATAACCACCACCACTTTTGGCTAAGTTTAGTATATCCAGCTTTGAGTATTGCATTAGATAGCCAGAAAAGTTGAAATTTGCTTTCGCCTTACTATTACTTGTACCGACTAATACAACTTCCGGTTCTGCCACATCAGCAAATAAATCTATCTCACTTATGTTTTCAGTACTATAAGCATCGATAATTTGATCGGGATATTCTGTTTCACAAATTTTTGCTGCTGCCTTTTGATGACTGCCTTCCATTTCTATTGTGCCTGTGACTTTAGTTTCAAATTCCTGTTTATTGATGCCTTTGTATAAAGTATGTTGCTTTATCTTCTCGGCTGTAATCTTTGCAACCTGTTCTGCTCCGTAGCTAGTCCAATGATGATCTCGGGCAAAAAACAGTGGCGCTTCATGTTTTTTGTCAAAAATCTTTTCCAGATCTGGCACGACGATATTAATTTTTCTCAGTTTATCCAGATATTCGTGATAACCCTGCCGTCCTTTGTTGATATCATAATTTATGTTTCCCAGTTCTTGCGCTTGAGTTATTCCCCTTGTTGGTATTGGCACCATGAATAATGTTGTACCCCACTCTTTTAACAGTCTGTTTATAAAATGATAACGTTTGTACATTATCTCTGACGGACCAAACTTTGTTTTCAAATCAGTATCTCGAAATAACCAGCCATCCTCACCTTCTTTCAGGGTAATAAAATTATCCAGAAAGTCTGTATCATAGTTATCTACATCATTTGCTGCTTCACATAGTTTTGGTGTGTCAGCAACTGCAGTCCCTGATAGTACAAGACTGATAAAAAAAGTGATCATCCTTGATCGAAGTTTCGGGGAGAAATTTATCATATTTTTTTCCTTATTGATTTTTTATTGTTCGGCCCAGCTAGCGAGATAGTTTTCTGCGCTACCACAAACAAAAAGATTGTTTGATTTACCGCGTTGAAATCGTGCTGTATCGGCATCGAGTATTTTTTTGTCCGCTTCATAAATTGCTAAACCAATTTTAATCGGATTTACTTCGCGCGAGACATGTTCTTTATGTGATACTTTTGGAAAGACATTTTTTTTGCCGTCTTTTGTTTTAACCGCAATTTCGGTTTTATCGGTTAAGTTATATGCCGCAAACTGACCTTTCTTAGGGTTATTAAAAATATTATCTTCAATGACATCAATGCCTTTTTTATTAACGATAAAGGTATAGGTTTTATTTGGTTTTAACTGTCCTGACCATGTTTTATTGTCCAGAGAAAGAGCATAGTCGCCAGATGTAACAAATTCATAGTCACTTGCTTTACAATATCCGTCAGACTTTAATGTTTTTTCACTAACTACTGTTGAAATTGCTTCATCAGAGTGATTATTAATAATGCGAACATAAGCCGAATCTGCTGGCGCTAACTCATACAACGCAGCTTCATCAGCAGCATATGATTGACTCACTAACAGGCCAGCACTGAATAAGATAGTCATTTTCGTTAAATTATATTTCTTCATTTCAAGCTCCAGGGTTATAAGTTTAAGGGTTGTTGTTTAAATTCTTTTGCAATCAGGTTTGACCTGGCTTCGATTGATTCACGCTTTGCATATGATTCCTGATAACTCACTGTCAGATAGCGTACCGGGATTTCCCAGATAACCAGTTGTAGTTCGGGCATGTCTGTTTGATACGTTTCAAGAAATTTCATCATTGGATGAATGGGGCCTTGCCCCTCTTGTGCGTAGTTAAGAATATCGCTTGCCAGCTTTTGTTTCAGTGCACCAACAAAATTCCAGTTTGGGTTTGCGCTATAGCTTGTACCCACCAGCGCAACTGTTTGTGCTGTTTCTCCAAACAAATCATCAAGACTGTCATCCGATGATTCATATGTTTCATATAGCGCAAGTTCATCTGCATCTGGTAATAAGTTATCAAACCACGGAGACAGCGGTAGATAATTAAACAAGTCACCTTTATAAGATTGTCTACCTTTTAATTCCGTGACATAGTTTTTATCGTTTACATCAACATCAATAACGTTGGTTATATGTTCGACTGCAACTGTTGCAACGGTTTCTGCGCCTGCCGGGGTCCAATGTGTATCCGTACGCAGGAATTGTGCTTGTTTCGATTTAGCACCTAACATCGCAGTTAAAGTGTCCGTTATCAGCACAGCACTTTGTTTTAAACTACTTAAAAATGTATCGTAGCTTTGCTGATGTAACGGTTCCGGTTTAACTTGTTTTAATTTATTGTTATAAATTCGTGCTTTTGCTGGCACAGGAACAACAACGAGTTTTACATTCTGTTTTAAAAACTGCTTATTTACCCATTTAATAAGTTCTATATTTTTTTCAAAGGCATCTTCACTTTCAGATGTGATTGAAAATTCTTCTTCTGTAAATAACCAGCCATCTTTACCTATAACCAGTCCTTTTTTACCTTCATTAAAAAGACGGTATTCAATCGCTGCCCATAGGTTAATGCTAAACTCTTTTATAAAAAGACCTTCGTCATATTGTGACTCAAGCGCCCGGGCACGTTCGCCATTAAGCAATGCTTGATTATCGACAGGATTATTGAACGGCTTATATAAAAGCGAGACTATTCCAACGCTGATAACAGTTAGAATGAAAAATGCACTATGTATTATTTGAGATAATTTCATTGTTCTCACCCGTTAGAATTGAAAATATAAAAATGCGGAATAACTCTGCGCAGATAATTTAAAGATAGATAATATGAAAACAGGTAATAACACTGTTGCGATACCTGCTGAGAATTCTGCCTGGGCATTTTTGAAATAACGGGCTTTGCTTATTAAGCCACCAATGACAATCAATACCAAAGCGAAAAACAACATGGTTAATTGCAAGCTTGTTATTGAACTGGCATAGACTGTACTGAGTTGAAAACCGCTATTACTAAACATGGCGCTATATAATGTAAATGCACTGCTTACACTATCAGCACGGAAGATTACCCAACCAATCATGACGAGTAATAAGGTCAACATCCATTTAAAGATATTTAAACCTTCACCTTTTGTATTAACACCAAGCGCTTTTTCTATCGCGAGTATGCCGCCATGCCATGCACCCCAAACAATAAAGGTCCAGTTTGCACCATGCCAGAATCCACCTAGCAACATTGTTAATAATAGATTTCTATAGGTTTTTAATTTTGAGCCACGATTACCACCTAATGAAATATATAAGTAATCTCGTAACCACGATGAAAGACTGATGTGCCAACGACGCCAGAATTCTGTAATCGATTGACTGATATAAGGTTGATTAAAGTTTTCGCAGAAACGAAAGCCCATCATTAAACCGAGGCCAATTGCCATATCGGCATAACCGGAAAAGTCAAAATACAATTGTGCACTATAAGCGAGTATCGATAACCAGGCATCGGCAGTTGTCGGGTTTTCTAATGCGAAACCATTATCAACCAATGGCGCAATACTATCGGCTATAAAGACTTTTTTGATAAAACCCAACATAAAGCGTTGCACACCGAGCGAGAACTTTTCCATTGTGTGTGTACGGTGCGTAAATTGATCAGCGACATCTTTATAACGTAATACCGGACCTGCAATCAGTTGCGGGAATAAAGCAATGAACGCTGCGAAATCGATGAGGTTTTCAGTCGGCGGCGTATCTTTTCTATAAACATCTATGATGTAACTAATTGCCTGAAAGATATAAAACGAGATACCTATAGGCAGAATAACATGCGTAACCAACCACGGATCAAGACCAAGCTCTGTCATGACTGTATTTACTGTCGCGACACCGAAGTTGGCATACTTAAAATACGCAAGCGTTAATAAGTTGCCGATGATACCTGCTGCCAGATAACGTTTTGCTGTTGTGGATTTAAATTCTGCTGATGCGATCTTTAAACCAAAAATATAGTTCCATAAAGTCACAGCGATAAATAGCGCAAGAAAGTCCACGCGCCACCATGCATAGAAACTGTAGCTTCCAATCAATATTGCCCAGGACCGATATCTTACTGGTGTGCTGTAATACACCAGTAAGAAGACCGGCAGGAAGAGGAAGAGGAACAAGTTGGTTGAAAAGATCATAATACTTTTTCTTTTGTGTTATCCAATAAATAAAATAGGCTTAATTTATAACATCTGTTGATGTAGTCAGATCATTGTAATAGTCATCATTCGCTGCTTCTGAATTACCTGAATCATAGCCATCCATGTTCGAAATCAGGTCGTCTAGAGTAATTACGTCGTCATCAAGAGTTAGTAAATTAAATTCAAATTTCTTCATTTTATTTCTCCGTCGTTATTTCTATTTAGTTAAACAATCATTTTGTTTGCAGCTAATAGCGCAAAGCCTGTGCCAAACTGCATTTATTTAAATTAATTTCAATTTATTCAACATCTTAGATAATTATGTGGTTAATTTAAGTGCTCGTTGAATGGGATGAACTTGCTGTGATTCGTTTGAAATTCTCGCCTTGATTCGCAATATGCAAAATTCCTTTTGCATTATGCAAATACCAACTTATCTAGGTGGGCTATTCTTACAAGAAAATACTTTAAGCTATTGTTTTAAATGTATTTATTAACTTTGGCATCCTGCTTGCTCTATAGGAAGCAAGACATACTTTTACAAAGAGAGATAAATGAAAATAACACGAGAAAAAGCATCACAACGACTTCACCATCGGGTTAAGACTCCGTTGGATTTGAAGTTGGATGGTTATGCTTATTCTGCCAGTGACTGGAGTATGGGTGGATTTCGTGTATCGAATTGGGATCGCTTTGAAGAACATTTTAAACCGACCGATAAATTTCCCTGTAATTTTAAATTACCGTTTCAGGGTTTTGATATTGCCTTTGATATACAAGTTGAATTGGTACGTGTTGATGCAACGCATAAGACTGCTGCATTTAAGTTTATTGAATTAACTGAACGTCAGGTTGAATTATTAAATCACTTTGTTGAACAATTGGTACGCGGTGCCATGGTACCGATTGGCGATACTATTTTACGAATTGATTCACCGGTCACGCCTGTTTCTACCAAACCTGATCCAAGTCCTGTTCAGGAAGTGCCTGTATCACGTTGGCCGGTAAAATTAATCGGCATGTCTGCTTTTTACCTATTAGTTGGGCTGGCGTTGTTTGGTTATGTTGGCTTAACCGTCTATGAAAATATTTTAAGTTTGAAAGTTGATTCAGCGATTACTGCAACGCCGGTAGAACCTCTGGTCTCTTTAGTTGATGGTCGTATTCAAAAAGTGAATGCTGAACTGGATGAAGTCGTTGCCAAAGGTGAAATCTTAATCGAAATCGACTCACCCGATCTTAAAAAATCGATTGATGATGCGAAAAATAAACTTGAGTTAAAGAAATTGGAACTCGAAGCGTTACGTAAACGCTACCAACTGGTGATTGATATCAGCGGTAGTCAAACAAGTAAAGATGCGCGCTTACTTGAGATCGAAATTGATCTGATGAAACAGGAAGTCACTCTGGCGACACAGAATATTGTGAACCTCTATGAGTACAAAGAAAACCTGAGCATTGAATCACCTGGTGATGGTCGTCTTGTCAGTTTGATGCGACATCATGGTTCTGCTATTAAAAGTGGTGAGACTATTGGTTTATTTGAACGAACACAGCACCCTCGTATCCATGCTTATGTTACTGAAGTGGAGGCTGCGGGTTTAACCATTAATCAACCAGCGAATGTTCATTTGCTCGCATTGGACATGCAATGGCCTGCAAAAGTCATACAGATCAGACCTGACAAAGCATTTCTTAATCATGAAGGTTATCAATATCGACCTGCCAGTGAATCGGCACGATCGGTTTTGATCGAACTTGAACTACTACCATCAGTTAATGCTGATGTTTTAAATTCTTTGCGATCCGGTTTACCCGTTGTTGTTTTATTTCCTGCTTCAAAACTAAAAAAACATTTACCGCAAACTTTAAAAGCGTTGTGGCATGATGAAGTACCTGCAACAGAAACACAAAAAGCTGATCTAAAGCTCGCTATTTAATGGTGTTGCGATGAGTATCAATAAAGCAGAAACGATTCGAAACTATCAAGCAATTATCAGTGGAGAACATGTTGTCGACCTGCCGAAG
>JBELBG010000028.1:8489-10626 GCA_042095435.1 Thiotrichaceae bacterium
GAAATGGTCGTTCATGACCTTATACAAGTTATCACTATATTTTGGTTTCTGTTTATTACTTATATTAAGTATTCCAAATACCTTATGGGACCCTGATCTTAGGAAAGTCACTATTACACTTGGTGTATTAGGTATCTGGCGTTATTGCTGGTGGTTTACACATGTCGTACGATCTGAGATCTATCAGAATGTCAGGTTCCCTAAGATGCGTGCTGCTTCTGAAAAACGCTGGAAAGAAGGTTGGCGTCCGCGACATGTACATTTCATGATGACGACGTTTATGGAACGGCGTGATACGACTGAGCTCGTGTTACAAAGTATTTGTCGTGAAGTGCGTGAGTCCGGTATTCCTACAACGTTGTGGTTAGGTTCCGGTGATCTCTATGATGAAAACATCATGATGAATTACCTGCGACAACATGCTGAAGACTTACCATTGGAATTTGTCATGGTACGCCAGAATGTGTCCGGTAAACGCATGGCGATTGGTTTGGTATTACGTGCCATGTCTCGACGCGGAATACATAAAGATGACTTGATTGTTTTTATGGATGGCGATGCGATTCTTGCTCCCGGTATTTTGCGAAAATGCTGCCCGCTTTTTGAGGCTGACGAAGATCTACAAGCGGTAACCACAGATGAAGAAGTATTGTGCTTCGGGCCTGGCTGGATGCAATCATGGTTAACCATGCGTTTTGCACAAAGACGAATTGCTATGCAGTCACATGCGATGTCGAACAAGGTACTCACGCTGACAGGGCGTATGTCAGTTTTCAGAGCACGGCATCTCACCCAATATAAATTCATACGAATGTTAGAGGCGGATCATTTAACGCATTGGCTTTGGGGAAAGTTTCGATTTTTATCCGGTGACGATAAAAGCACCTGGTATTACATGCTTACACAGGATGCAAAAATGGCGTATGTCTCTGATGCGCTGGTTTATACCGTCGAAGAAGTCGATGGCTCGGGTATCGAACGCATGACACAGAACTTTCGTCGATGGTCCGGCAATATGCTTCGTAATGGTACGCGTGCATTGATGTTGGGACCAAGAAAAGTGGGTTTCTTCATCTGGTGGTGTGTTATGGATCAACGTATTGCGATGTGGACGATGTTGTTTAGTCCGAT
Organism: Thiotrichaceae bacterium; assembly: GCA_042095435.1. Taxonomy (GTDB): domain Bacteria; phylum Pseudomonadota; class Gammaproteobacteria; order Eutrophobiales; family Eutrophobiaceae; genus UBA7359. The sequence continues at coordinate 9,621 of JBELBG010000028.1, forward strand.
TGTTGCAATCAGTGTCAGCCTGTTACAGGACTTCAGTTTTATCTATGCTTATTTTATCTGGATCGCCGTTTCTCGAATGGCCCTGTCTCTGTTTCTATATCGTTATAGCGCAACAGTGCATCTTGAGTGGCCTTTTATCCTTTATTTCAACCAACTGCTTAATGCGGCTGTGAAAGTTTATTGTCTTGCGCGACTTTCGAAACAGCGTTGGACAAACCGTGGCAATCAATCTTCAGGCATGAGTGATTCATTAGCCGATCAACTTCGTGACTGGATGGCATTCTGGATGACATCAGTATGGATGACAGCCTTGGTACTTTGTGTGTGGATATATTCTGGAATTATTTAACTTATTTAAAAATGGACTTTGTCACATGATAGAAAATTTTAGTGTTTGTTTTTATACGCACATAAACGATTTTCATCTTTAGATGAAAAACAGGCGAGTTATTTCGATAACTCATGTTTTTAACTGATAGAACGCTATAAAAAATTAATTTTAAAGTTGTTCTAAAAGGAGACTCTTAAAATGTCAGATATATCTGATGCAATTAAACCCGTTATCGGTACTTCCGATGATGATGTTTTACAAGGCACCAGATCCCATGAAGTCTTCTCTGGTGGTGGTGGCGATGACTTGATTTATGCAAGTTATGGTCATGATGTTGCCTATGGTGGTGTTGGAGACGATACCATTTATGGTCAGTCAGGAAATGATGAACTTTGGGGCAGTGGTGGCCCAACTTATATCAATCTGGCTGCGGTCACCATTACAGAAAATTATCAGGGTAGCGTGACCTTTGAGAATGAGTCAGCCGGTTACCGAAACTCTTTGGGTAGTTACAAGGTAGATGAGAATGGCAATATCTATGATGTCCAATTTCATTTTACCAATGCTAGCTTAGAGGGTTCTGGTGGCGATTTGGTTGGTGGTGTCAGTTCCAGTGCATTGGAATTGAATGCAGGTGATCAAATAGGCTTTTTCATTGTCGCGAATGGTTATTCC
>JBELBG010000029.1:0-7795 GCA_042095435.1 Thiotrichaceae bacterium
ACCTTAAGTATTAAGTTCTGACTTGAGTAATTTACTTAATAATGAGAATGATTATACTTATTAAACAATTGAACTTAACGGTCACAGAATTATGAATACAAAAACAGAGCTTGAAGCAGCCGCATTTCGTCGCTTAGTGCAACACTTGCGTGAAAATACAGATGTACAGAATATCGACTTAATGAATTTGGCTGGTTTTTGCCGTAACTGTCTATCTAAATGGTATTTAGCAGCGGCAGAAGAAAAAGGCGAAGAATTGGACTATGAAGATGCCAGAGAACTTATTTATGGTATGCCATATTCTGACTGGAAGGAAAAATACCAGAAATAAGTAAGGGCTGATTAAAAAGACAAGTTTAAATAAGTAACAGGCGAATAGGCTTGATTGTAAACGTTAATATATCTGAGTAATTTTATAGGATTTTTTGCTCAACTGATTTAACAAACCGTTTTCATCTGCCAGATGTGATGCACCGACAGCTACGAATACATTACCGTTAGCAAACGCTTTTTCGATGCGCTCGAGCATCGTGATATTGCGTTTGTATAATATGTTTTCCATAAAACGTTCAAATACTGCTTCATCGTAATGTGGCTGTTTATTAAAGTCGACGATACCTTGCAGATCCCGTGCGACATATAAGTCGACCAGTTTTTTTGTGTCGCGGATAATTTTATCGTGATTACAAATTGTATCTTTTAAAATGATAAGCTGGTCTTCCATTGATAGTTCATCAAGGGCTGATAAGATTTCGTCCATTGATTCTAATGATTTGATGTCTAACTGAAACTGCTGTGCAGTTTTCATAATGTTGTATTCCAGCGTTGGTGCACGTACTGGTCTGGGTCTGCCAATTAAACTAAATGCGGCCCAGGGTTTTAGATTTGATACTTGTTCCTGTTCAACGCCATAACCATTAATACGAACCTTTAATTCTTCATAAAAGGGCGTTTCAAGTATCTCATTTAGTTTTTCGCCATTTTTGAAATACATATTATTAATGAAAGACTGGTTTGCTCTTTCATCAGGAATGGTTTCCATTAATAAAACTTTACTTCTAACCAATGCGAGTCTGACTTGAGGTGGGTATTTTGATACGGCATAATCTTGAGAATGCATTGTACCGAACAGATAGTTGGTCTTTCCGTCAGGTGTTTCTATTCCCCATAACACACCTGTTTTGTATTTTATCTCAGCGTGTAGCTTTGATTGATTGCCAGCTTCAACTTGACTAACGAATGGTTCACATGCAATTTGAATGTTTTGTTTTTCAGAAGCTAAAACAATATCACTCGTTATCAATAACGCGAGAAATAAATAATACATAAGAGTACAATTTTTGTTTAAAAGGAATTATTCCTAATTATAGCTCATCTGTAATGTCATAAAATCCTAATTTTTTACTCTGTTTGATTTACGTAAAATGAACACTATTTCAGAAGCTGTATTACTTTTTTTATTCGTTTTTTCGATCAACGTTCATGCAAATGATGAATATGCCTATGGCAAAAAACACTTTGAAGATTGCCTGAAAGCAGTCATGGGTATTAAACCCGGCATTATTATTAAAGTGGAAATGAAAATCGAAGATGATATGTCAGTGTATGAGTTTGATATCAGGGATGAAGATAATCAGGACTGGGATGTTGAGTGTCAGGCTGATACAGCTAAAGTCATCGAAATCGAAGAAGAAACATTTGGGGTTCAGCACCCAAAGTTTCTAAAACATATGAGAATTAGTCTTGAAGAAGCAACAACAATTGCGCTTGCTAAATATCCCGGTGAAATTATCGAGATTGAATATGAAATAGAAGAAGATGGTCTCGCTGTATATGAGTTTGATATTAATACGGATGATGGTAAAGAAATGAAAGTAGAAATTGATGCCGGTACTGGCGCTTTCCGTGAAGAAACATTGGAAATATGGCAAATTGGCTATGAATAACAACGGTTTGCGTTTAATATTTGGGGAAAACTCTGAAATATTAAAACGCTATGCTTTACTTATACTATAAAAATAATAATTTCAGCTTAGCCTATTTTAAATGTTGTCTGATTTTCATCCTGATATTCATTCTATCGGCTTGTGTAAAACAACAGTATGTCAGCGAACCTATCGATATACAGCAGAATATTGAAGATATCGTATTAAAAGATCATCGTAGTCAACAGTTCAAATTATTTTTAGAAGAACATCAATACCCCACTGATAATTGGCCCATTACGAAATGGGATTTAAAGAACTTAACTTTAGTCGCCATTTACTTTAATGAGAAAATTAATGTAGCTAAGTCTGAATTAGCTGTTCATCAAGCAGGCGAAATTATTGCCGGACAAAGAGCGAATCCTACAGTTGCTATTCCTCTGGAAAACCATGATGGGTCCGCAGAGTCGCCCTGGCTTATTGGACTTGTTTTTGATTTTCTGTTCGAACGTGAAGATAAGCGAAAGACAAAACAGCAACAGGCACTAGCTAAAAGGGCTGCCGCAGAAATAAAACTGCAACAACAAACCTGGTCCATTTATAGTAATTTGCACAAAAACTTAATCGAATATTTTGCAGCAATAAAACAAAAGGAAATACTGCTAGCGCAACGAAAACTGCTAAAAGAAAGCCTGGGTTTGCTAATAAGGCGTAAGGAGTTAGGGCAAGTTAGCCAGTTTGAATTAAGTAGAGTACGGCTTGAATTACAACACTTACAATTACAGCTCTCTAATCAGGATAACATTATTAATAATGCCTTTCATGTGTTAATTGCTGTTACAGGGCTACAAGTAGATAAGTTTAATAAAAATGATTTCCAATTTAATTCTTTTGATAAAACTATAACGTTAAATGAATATGATGAAAAAAAATTACGAAAAAACTTATTGAATAATCGCCATGACATAAAGATTAAACTTAAAGAGTATGATGCGCTTGAAGCGAGTTTAAAACTGGAGATTATCAAGCAATATCCTGATATCAATCTATCACCTGGGTTTATTTTTGATCAAGGCAGTAATGTTTGGGCTTTAGGCGCGTCTTGGGCATTACCCTTGTTTCATAATCACGAAGGCGAAATAGAACAAGCTTTAGCTATGAGAAAACAGCTGCAAGCTGAATTCATTGCGATGCAAACGAACTTAATCAATGAATTAAGTAGAAGACATCAAAACTATATATATAAAATAGCTTCTTATGAAAATAGTATTCTTTTATTAAGAGAGTTAGGACAAAGAGTTAGTCAGATTCAAAAACAATTTGATTTAGGCTATGTAGATCAATTGTCATTGGTGCAGGTAAAACTTGAAACTGAAAAAGTAAAACAAGCTGTTTTTTCTATCAAAGTCGATGTATTAAGAGCAACAGAAGAATTGGAGCGTGTAACGCAACAACCATTTAATGACAGCAAAATCGTTCAAAGAATAATGGGAACACTATGAAGCAATTAATATCAATCATCATTGTTGTTTTGTTGGCTATTGTCGGATTCAACTATTTTTCTGGAAATTTCGATAATATTTTATTGTCAGAAGTAAAGAAAAATATTCTTCATGGCGACGATGACGATGACGATGACGATGACGATGACGATGACGGAGACGGAGATGGGATACAGCAATTAGTCGATGGTAGTTTAATCGTTAAAATCCCTAAAGAAATCCAGCAGTTTGCAGGTATCAAAACAAGCTTGACGGAAAATATTAAAGTTCAATCTGAAGATAATGCATTTTCCAGTGTGATTGATATACAAGAACTGCTCGATAAACGTTCAGACTATCGTAAAGTGCAAGCTCAACGAAAAATTATTCATACTTCTCTTAAAAATACTACGAAGTTATTAGAGCAATTAAAAGTTTTGCATAAAGAAGCAAACAATATTTCAGCTAGAGAACTACAACAAGCGTATTCTAAATGGGAAGAAGAAAAGGCTCGTATTAATGCAATTGACGTTGAACTGCAAAATATACGCGAAAATATGATGCTAAAATGGAATGCAGAATTAACGAGGTATGCTTTAAAAGAAGATTCCAAAATATTTGAACGATTAATTAATAGAGAAGAGTATTTAATTCTTGTTTCATTGAAGGCTGAACAGCAATTGGATGCTGATACTGCTTTTGTATTTGTAAATCGTGAAGGCAATCGTCATCAAGCAAGAAAAGCTTATTTTATATCAGCAGCGCCATTTTCAGATAATACTTTACAAGGTGAAACTTATTTTTTCCGAACGAATAGCAAGAAAATAAGAATTGGTATGCGTTTATATGTCTGGCTACCTAATACCGGTTTTACAGGGGAAGGTGTAAATATTCCAGCTGAAGCAATCGTTTGGTATGCCGGTAAACCCTGGGCGTATATACAGATTGATGAAGAACATTTTAGCCGTAGAAGTTTATTAAACCCTATCCAGGCGTCAGATAGCTGGTTAGTAACAGAAAACTTTAAGGTTGGTGATAAAATCGTTATCAGTGGTGCGCAAACTCTTCTCTCTGAAGAGTTTAAATATGCTATTCCTGACGAGGATGACGATTAGTCAATAATTTATGTTAGCTGCTCTTGTAAGATTTGCGATTAATTTTCGTGGTGTAGTGATTGCCATTGCGACACTGTTAATGATTTACAGTGTTTATCGTTTGTCGCGTGCGGGCTTGGATATTTTTCCGGAATTTTCTCCCAACTTAATTGTTGTGCAAACAGAAGCACCTGGGTATTCAACCGAGCAGGTTGAAATACTAGTGACCAGACCAATTGAATCAGCGCTTTCAGGTTTAATTGGTATTGATCATGTTCGTTCTGAATCAATTCAAGGGTTATCAATCGTTAATATCTACTTTGATGAAGACACCGATATCTATCGTAATCGTCAACTTGTTTCAGAAAGGCTTGCAGGTCTAACTAATAATCTATTACCCGACGGCGTTGGGCCGGCAGTGCCAGTGCCAATGGCTTCTTCATCAGCCACGATATTAACTATGGGGGTGACTTCAGAAAGCAAGAATTTGATGGATTTACGTAGTATTGTTGATTGGAATCTTGTGCCTACAATTTTAAGTGTTCCCGGTGTTGCTGATGTCAATGTTTTTGGCGGAGAAGTTAAACAATTACAAATACAGATTGATGCTGATAAATTAAATAAATTTAGTCTCGGTGTTAATGACGTTGTTGAAGCGGCTAAACAAGCAACCGGCATTTTTGGTGCAGGTTTTATTGAAAATACGAATCAAAGATTAACATTGAGCATTACTGGTTTGCCGCAGGATAAACTGGATATTTCAGCAGTGGTGGTTAAGCATGTTAATGGCGCCAATATTACATTAGCTGATGTTGCTAATATTGAGTATGGTGCTGAACCTGCATTTGGCAAAGGCGCTATCATGGGTAAAGAGGGTGTTGTATTGATGGTGATTGGTCAATACGGTGCTAATACTCTGAATGTATCTAATGATGTTGAAGCTGCAATTGATGGACTTGATAAAATATTTTCTGAAAATGATATTGAGTTTCATCCAACTCTATTTCGCCCTGCTAATTATATTGAACGTTCAGTTAAAAGTATTACCGGCCATTTGTTTGTTGGCGGTCTTTTTGTTGTTGCCGTATTAGCCGTGTTCTTATTTAATTTTAGAACGGCATTTATTTCAGTCATGGCTATACCTCTATCTCTATTAACCGCTATTCTGGTTTTATTGGAAATGGGTGTTAATTTAAATGTAATGGTGATCGGTGGTTTAGCTATCGCATTAGGAGAAGTCGTTGATGATGCGATTATTGATACTGAAAACATATTCAGACGACTACGACAGAATAAGCTGTTAGAAAACCCCTTGCCAATGAAAGACGTTGTTTATAATGCATCTATGGAGGTGCGTGGCTCTGTTGTTTATGCCAGTTTTATTGTGGCGCTCGTATTTGTTCCATTATTACACCTAAGTGGCATTACCGGTCGCTTGTTCGAGCCATTAGGTATGGCTTATATATTATCGATTATGATGTCGTTATTAGTTGCATTAACAGTAACGCCTGCACTTTGTTATATCTTGTTAGCAAAAGATAAATTAAGAAATATTGAGCCGCCTATTATTAAATTAATACAACCTCTATATGCTAAATCTTTAACACTAATTTCTCGTGCGCCTTATCTGGTAATTACCATTGCTATCCTTTTTTGTCTGATTGGTATTTCAGTCTTACCGAATGTCGGTGGGCAATTTATTCCTAACCTTAGAGAAGGGCATTATATTGTTCATACGTCGAGTATTTCAGGTACTTCTTTAAAAGAATCAATTCGTATTGGTAATCAATTAACAAAAATGTTTCTGGATGTGCCAGGAATTATTTCTGTTTCACAATGGGCAGGAAGGGCAGAACGAGGCGCGGACACCTTCGGTAGTCATTATAGTGAATTTGAAGTGGATCTCGCACATGATTTAAATGGAACGGAACAACAACGCGTTCTTGACGAAATTCGTCGGATTCTAGATGAGTTTCCTGGCTTACGACATGAAGCACATAATTTTTTATCTGAAAGAATTCATGAAACGATTTCAGGTTATACCACACCTATAGTCGTCAATATTTATGGAAATGATCTTGATGAGCTAGATAGAAAAGCAACGGAAGTAGCTGAAGTAATGAAAACAGTTAAAGGTGCAGTCAGCGTTCAGCTTCAGTCATCAACACAAACACCGCTATTAAAAATCGAATTACAACTGGATAAGCTAAAAGCGCATGGATTAAGGCCAGTAGAAGTGACCAATATTATCAAGACAGCTTTTGAAGGTTTGCCTGTTGCAAAATACCAGGAAGATAATCGAATTTTTGATGTGGTTGTCAGTTTGCCGAAAGACAAACGTCAAATTTCATCCGATGTAAGCCAGCTTCCTATTAAAACAGCTAATGGTTCGATTCTTCCTTTAGAAACGTTTGCAGATATTCATCACGAAACAGGTCGTTATAATATTCTTCATCAAAATGGACAACGGCTGCAAAGTATAACAAGTCATGTGACTGGACGAGATATTGTCAGTTTTATGGATGAATTGGAGCAAACCGTTCTGGAAAAAGTAAAGTTTAATGCAGAGCTTTATCCTGAATTTACAGGCGCAGCAATCGAGCAGGCTAAAGCTAAAGAAGAATTAATTATTCTGTCTTTATTAGTGATGGCTGTTGTCATGATGCTGGTTTATATAGCAATAGGAAGTTTCCGTAATGTTATTTTAATGTTGATTAACTTGCCGTTCGCATTAGTCGGTGGTGTGATTGCAGTATTAATAACAGGTGGTGGATTATCGGTAGGATCTTTAGTCGGCTTTGTCACACTTTTCGGTATTACAATTCGTAATTCAATCATGTTGGCATCACACTATCAATTTCTGGTGCAGAAAGAGGGGCTACCCTGGAACCTGGATGTCGCGATTCAAGGTGCTCAAGAGAGATTGCCTTCAATATTGATGACCGCTTTGGTGACCGCTCTAGCAATGTTGCCCATAGCGATTGGCAGTGATAATCCCGGCCGAGAAATAATGGGACCGATGGCAGCGATAATCATTGGTGGATTAGCTTCATCAACTATACTTAATTTACTCATTATGCCAACGGTAATGCTCAAATTTGGGAGGTTTAACCGCGGTTGATTACAACAATGATCTTAACTACCTATAAGTAACATTATTATTACCTTATAATTCATTGATTTATCTGTATTTATTTATTAGACTTCAAAAATACAATTAAACGTATTCAATCAAGTATTCAATGAAAATATTAATAATCGACGATTCCAGTGATTTCAGGGCTCTTTTAAGGCT
>JBELBG010000029.1:7805-10589 GCA_042095435.1 Thiotrichaceae bacterium
CCGATCTTTAAGGCTATACCTGAATAAAGAGCTGAAAGATGTCGAAATTATCGACTACGATTTTGATAATCTGGGAAAACCCGCCGATAATTTTGACTGGTCGGTATATGATATTTTGTTTCTTGATTACAAATTGGGACCTGTTGAAGATGGCCTGCAATGGCTGAAAGAATTTAAAAATAAACCTGGTTTCCCCCCTACTATTGTTCTCACTGCTGAAGGCGATGAATATATTGCTGTTAAATCTATAAAACTGGGCGCAGCGGACTATATTAATAAGGTTGATATTAAACCGAAGCGTGTTGCTGAAATGGTTGATGAAGCGACAGAATTTTTTAAACGCTCTGAGATATCACTGAATGAAGAAATAGATGATGCTACTCGAATAATTAAAAACGTGGTGAAACAAAAAGATGCTGTTCCAGATACGAGTCTGGATATAGGTTATAAGTTTGTTCGAATGATTGGTGAAGGTGCCATGTCAAAGGTTTATCTGGCAGAACGCGTCGAAGATAAACAGACCGTAGTTCTTAAAGTTCTGGATTTAACACGAGTGCATGAAGTAAAACTTGTCCAACGTTTTATTCAGGAAGCTAACCTTATTTCAGAATTAAATACGCCATTTGTTGTGAAAATATATGAGCACGGGCTAAGGGATGACTATGGCTATATTGCGATGGAATTCTTCTCGCGTGGTGATTTGAAGCAGCGTGCTGAAATGGGTTTGCACCCTGAAATATCGGTTATCTATGCAACGCATATTGCTTATGGCCTGGAACAAATTCATGCGATTAATGTTGTTCACCGGGATCTGAAACCGGCCAACTTAATGTTTAGGGGTGATGATAGCCTGGCACTGGCTGATTTTGGTATCTCTAAAAAAATTGATGAAGTGAATGATATAACGACAATGGGGCAAATATTAGGTACACCACATTATATGAGTCCTGAGCAAGGAGAAGGAGGCGATATTGATGCACGTACTGATCTTTATGCACTGGGGGTTTTGTTTTACGAGCTATTAACGGGGGATAAACCTTATTCTGCTGTGACTCCGGCAGCGTTGATTTATCAACATGTTCACGCACCAATTCCACGATTCCCTCGGAAGTTGAGTCAGTATCAGGATATTGTCGATCAATTGTTGGCAAAGAGACCTGAAGACAGGTTCCAAAGTGCCAGAGATGTGATAAGCGAACTTGAAAAGTTTCAGTAAGAGAGTTAACTAGCTTTCTCTTTTTGTGTGGGCTCCAGTTCTTTTTAGATAATCCAGCCACCATTTTGCCTGATCTTCTGTTTCAGCATCAGATAGGGAATTAGTAAAGGCGCGTGTTGCACCGTTAAAATCGTCTGAATAGTATTGAGCAATCCCTAATAATAAATTGATTTTGGATATCAGTTTTTTATCTTCTGTTTGTAATTTTACATCAAGTATTTTTAATGCTTCACTCCATTCTTCATTATCAATGTAAATCTGACCCAATCGCAACCTTGCTCTCTCATCATCAAATCGTGTAATGATTTCCAGAAATACAGATTTTGCTTTCTCTGTTTCTTCCGCTAAAACCCAGCTATCGACTAATAAGGTGAGCGTTTCCTCGTCTGCCTTTAAATCACCAATAGCCATTTCTTTTTCTATCAATGTAGCGGCTTTGAAAGGCATGTCCATGTAACGATAACTTTTTATTAACTGAATTTTTTCACCTTTATTTAAGATACCTTTTGCATAAGCAAGTTCATAAAGCGCGAGTGCTTCTTCTTCTTGCTCTAATTGTTGGTATATACCGGCTAACTGTAACCAATAATAGGATTTATCTGGGTATTTTTTGATGATGCTTTCAAGCACGGCTACTGCGCCATTAAAATCTTTTAATTCATAGTAACCGGCTAATAATAATTCATACCAATTTAGCGGTGGCTTTTTAATGAGTGCCAGAGCTTTTTCAGCATGAACAATTAACTGTTTATAATTCTCAGTATAATAATATGCTGTAGCGGCTAAAATATATGCGTCAGCTTTTGGGTTAGCTTCATTAGCCAACCATTTTGATAAATAAGCCAGTCCTTCTTTTGGTTTATCTATATGAATCAACAACTGGGCGGTTGAATATTGTAGTTCGTGTGTTACTTTTTTGGGCAAAGCATTATAGGATAAGGCTTTGATAAAATATTTTGTGGCATTTTCTAAGCGGTTCAGCGAGTTTTCAACAAAGGCCATTGTTTGATATACAACAGCAGAGTCATGATCTTTAATTCCTTCTGTAGAGGCCAGTTTTTTTAATTTTATTAAGGCGTCTTCATTCTTTCCAGCATCCATATCACTATGGACTTCGGTCAGCGCTTCATGCGTTTTTTTATCCAGTAAAAACTCTTGGTTGGCATTTAACGAAGGGTGAAAAATAAATAAGCTAATCGTAATTATTACGAAAGCCATGTCGAGTTTTTTATTAAAAAAAGTCATCATCGTTGTAATTTAAACTTTACGTCTTGTCTGGCTCGTTTTTCAACAGGTACACCGTTAACCATGTCCGGGTTGAACTTCCACCGCGTAATTGCTTTTAAAACAGCCTTGTCAAATATTTTAGGCGGCTTCGCTTTAACAATTTCAGGGTTTTTTACTGAACCGTCTATTCCAATAGTAAATTCAACAGTAACCACACCTTCAATACCGCTACGCAACGCTCGAGAAGGATAGACAGGCGGAATTCTTAATGTAGGTATGACATTCGTATCAATTTTAGGCCTGCCAGGGCGACCAACACCACCTTTATTTGTGCTTTTTGC
>JBELBG010000030.1:0-10584 GCA_042095435.1 Thiotrichaceae bacterium
ATGATGCTGAAACCTCAGCATTAAAAATTCCACCGCATTCTATTGAAGCCGAACAGGCTGTTCTTGGCGGTGCTTTTCTCGATAAAGAAGCCTGGGATAAAGTCATTGAACGTGTGCGCGAAGAAGACTTTTATCGCAAAGATCATCGAACTATTTTCCATGCCATTAATAAACTCAGTGAAGAAGGTCAGCCTTACGATATAGTTACCGTAGCCGAATGGTTGGAAAACCATCAGTTACTGGACGAAGCCGGTGGTATGCGTAACCTTGCTGCTTTAGCTGAGAACACACCCAGCGCGAGTAATATTTCTGCTTATGCAGATATTGTTCGTAAACGTTCTATCTTAAGACAGTTAATTTCGGCAACTACCGATATCAACGAAACCGTTTTTAATCCGCAGGGTCGTACGAGTGAACAAATTCTAGAGTATGCAGAGCAAACGGTTTTCGAAATTGCTGAAAGAGAGAATCAAGGTAAAAAAAGTTACCACGGCATAAAAGATTATCTAAAAGATGCTCTGGAACGCATAGACGAACTATTTCATAAAGACAGTCCGATTACAGGTATTGCCACTGGCTATGATCACCTGGATATGAAAACAGCGGGTTTTCAACGTTCTGATTTGATTATTGTTGCTGGAAGACCATCGATGGGTAAAACCGCATTTTCAATAAATATTGGTGAACATGCCGCGATAAAAGGTAAAGCAAGCGTGGCAATTTTCAGTATGGAAATGCCGGGAGAACAATTAGCAATGAGGATGATGTCCTCTTTGGGTCGAATTGATCAGCATAAAATACGTACCGGTAAGCTGGATGATGAAGACTGGCCAAGACTTACATCGGCAGTCAGTATTTTGCAGGAATCTCGAATGTTTATTGATGATACACCAGCATTAACACCCTCAGAATTGAGGGCACGTTGCCGTCGTATTTCACGCGAGCATGGCCTCGATATGGTTATTGTTGATTATCTGCAGTTAATGCAAGTTGCTGGAACAAGTGAAAACCGTGCAACGGAAATTTCTGAGATTTCACGTTCATTGAAAGCGATGGCTAAAGAATTAAACGTACCCGTTATTGCTTTATCTCAGTTAAATCGTAGTCTCGAACAACGAACCGATAAACGTCCTGTAATGTCTGACTTACGTGAATCGGGCGCGATAGAGCAAGATGCAGATGTTATTCTTTTTATCTATCGAGATGAAGTTTATGATCCTGAAAGTGTTGATAAAGGTATTGCAGAAGTAATCATCGGTAAACAACGTAATGGCCCGATAGGGAAAGTAAAGCTTTCTTTCCTTGGGAAATATACACGCTTCGAAAATTATGTCGAAGATTATGCTTTACCTCCTTCCGGGTTTTCTGAATGACACGACCATCAAGGGTAGTCATAGATAAACAAGCCCTGATACATAATTTACAACGTGTACGTGAACTAGCCCCCTCTTCAAAAGTAATGGTTGTGATCAAGGCAGATGCCTATGGTCATGGTATCGTCCGAACAGCACAAACGTTGAAAGATGCTGATGCTTATGGTGTTGCATGTCTTGAAGAAGCAGAAGAACTAAGAGCGGCTGGTATCATAAACCCAATTGTCTTACTTGAAGGTCCACATAAAGCGATTGATTTAAATCGTATCGTACAGTTGAAACTTGAAGTCGTAATTCATAATGAAATGCAAGTTGAAGCTTTGGAGCACGCAAGCTTAGATGAACCACTACAGGTATGGTTAAAAATTGATACAGGCATGCATCGTCTTGGTGTATCTATAGATAAAGCAAAAGGTTTATTAGAACGTTTAAATAATTGTTTAAACGTAAACCCCTCTATACGATTGATGACACATTTTGCGACGGCAAATGAAGTTGAACATCCACTAACGCAACAACAGCTTAATTTATTTAAGCAATTTTGTAGTGAATTAAATTATGAAAAAACACTGGCTAATTCTGCTGCGATAATAAATTTTTCTGAAACACATGCTGACTGGGTTCGTCCGGGCTTAATGTTATATGGCGTATCACCGATGAAAGATAAGCTTGCAAATGATTATGATTTAAAACCGGTTATGACATTAGAGTCTGAAATTATTTCAATTCAACATTTACGCAAAGGTGATTCAGTTGGTTACGGTGCAACCTGGCGATGTCCCGAAGATATGCCTGTTGGCGTTGTTGCTGCCGGTTACGGTGACGGTTTCCCAAGACATGCTAAATCAGGCACACCAATCATTGTAAACGGTGTGCGATGTTCATTAATAGGCCGAGCATCAATGGATATGTTAACTGTTGATTTACGCAATCAGCCTCAAGCAAAGATAGGTGACAGAATAGTACTATGGGGTGAATCACTACCTATCGAAGAAATAGCACAACATGCTGACACTATTCCTTATGAATTACTTTGCGGCGTGCATAAGAGATTAGAGTTTGTTGAGAATGGCTAAGGCAAAAGTTTTATATCATTGCAGTGATTGCGGTGCTGAAACGCCAAAGTGGGTGGGGCAGTGTCCAGACTGTATGGCGTGGAACACCTTACAGGAAACAGTCGTTGAGAAAAAAGTTGCGTCTAACGTTAGTCGCTTTCGCGAACATCTAGCCGGACCATCTGAAGTTTGTTCGCTTGGAGAAGTTGATGCGAGTGAAACGCCAAGACAACAAACAGGTCTGTCAGAACTGGATCGTGTTATGGGTGGTGGACTAGTAAATGGTTCGGTTACTTTAATTGGTGGCGATCCTGGAATTGGTAAATCAACTTTATTATTACAAACCTTATCAAGTCTCGATAAAGCAAATATTTCCAGTCTTTATGTCACTGGAGAAGAATCAGCTCAGCAAGTCGGTTTGCGAGGCCAGCGTCTCGGTTTGTCTTTGGATAAGCTTCGTATATTAACTGAAAATCATTTAGAACGAATTTTAAATGTTGCTAATAAAGAACAGGCAAAAGTAATTGTTATCGATTCTATACAAACAGTATACAGTGATATGTTGCAATCAGCGCCCGGTGCAGTTGCACAAGTCAGGGAATGCGCAGCACAACTGGTACGTTTTGCAAAACAAACAAATACAGCTTTATTCTTGGTTGGGCATGTAACTAAAGAAGGAGCGTTGGCTGGACCTAGAGTGCTTGAACATATGGTTGATACGGTCCTATATTTTGAAGGAGATAGTGGTAGTCGTTATCGTGTTGTCCGTACAGTTAAAAATCGTTATGGCGCAGTCAATGAACTAGGTATTTTTGCAATGACTGATAAAGGCTTACGGGAAGTATCCAATCCTTCCGCTATCTTTTTATCTGGACATGATGAACATGTACCCGGTAGTGCCATCATGGTCACACGCGAAGGTACTCGCCCCATGTTGGTCGAAGTACAAGCATTAGTCGATCAATCTCATTTAGGAAATCCAAGGCGAGTTGCATTAGGATTGGAGCAAAATCGCTTAGCCATGTTATTAGCCGTACTACATCGCCATGCAGGTTTATCCATGAGCGATCAAGATGTATTTATTAATGTTGTGGGCGGTATGCGTATTACTGAAACTGCAGCAGACCTACCTTTACTGCTTGCTATTGTTTCAAGTTTTAAAAATAAACCATTACCCAACGATATGATTATGTTTGGTGAGATTGGGTTGTCGGGTGAAATTCGACCTGTGCAGAACGGTATTGAAAGATTGAATGAAGCAGCAAAGCATGGTTTTAAACAAGCCTTGATTCCGTTAGCGAATAATCCAAAAGAAGTTTCGTCAGAAATGGAGGTTCAAACCGTATCGCATTTATCACAAGTGATGGAAAAAGTAGGCTTGTGATCACGTTATAACCATATTTGATATTTCTCGTTCCAGTAGCTCTTCATCACCCAAGTTTAATTCGACCAATCGTCTTAAGTTCGTGATGCTATCGAGGTCAATACTGTCACATTGAAAGCCAATATGGTTATTTTCAGTATGTACTAAATGTATATCCATATTTATTTCGAGTTCACTGTTATCAATATGAATCGATAATTTAAAGTCGCCGCCATTATTATCACTCCAGTTCTCAGGCTTTGTAATTAAAACGCCTTTTAATGAAATATCGAGTAATGATGATTCCCAATGTTGTTCAGCTTTGTTTATAATGATAGATGAATAGTTTACAAAGCGACTAAATTGTCTTTTGTCTGATTGAGCTGTTTGTTGGCTCATAACTTACTCCTTCTACTAAATTGATAACAATAATATATAAAGCTATTAATTAGTTATCGTCCATTTCAGTATCTTCTTGAAGGTTGGAAATGCGAGCCATTTTTACTGAGTTTTCAGAAACTTGCGTTATCTCAATAAGGTAGTTTTCTATTTTTAATGTTGTGCTGGCTTCCGGAATATATTCTAGTCGTTCTAGTATCAGTCCGTTCAGCGTCTTAGGGCCTTCAGTAGGTAATTGCCAATGCAGTTGTCGATTTAATTCACGAATGTGAATAGAGCAGTCAACCAGGTAGCCTCCATCTTCCTGTTGTTGGATATCCAGGTTATAGGTTTGCATGTCTGTGGTAAATTCACCCACAATTTCTTCCAGGATATCTTCCAGTGTTACCAGTCCTTGAATGACACCATATTCATTAACAACAATACCGTAACGGTGCTTATTACGTTGAAAATTAAACATTTGCGTATGTAAAGGTGTACCTTTAGGGACAAAGTAACTGTCTACAATAATTTCTTTAATCGTCTCTTTTGTAAGTTCATTTTTATCGCTCAAGATCCGAGCCATACGACGAAGGTGAACCACGCCAATAATATTATCGATGTTATCTTCATAAACAGGCAGGCGTGTGTGTTGCGCATTACTTACCTGATCAACGATTTCGTTTATAGGATCGTCTAAATTAATCGCAGCGATCTCATTGCGAGGTACCATAATGTCATCAACGGTGACGTTCTCCAGTTCGAGAATATTGAGTAACATTCCCTGGTGTCGTTTCGGAATCATTGTTCCTGCTTCCCCGACGATGGTCCTTAATTCATCACGACTTAATGGCGTGTCATTTTTGTCGTTAATATGTAGACCAAATACTGACAATAAGCCATTTGAAACCCAGTTGATCAACCAGACAGCAGGATAGGCGATTTTCATCATTGGCCATAATAAATAACTTGCCGGGAAGGCAATATTTTCCGGTTTCATTGCAGCAAATGTTTTGGGCATAACTTCAGCAAAAATTAAAAATACAGCGACCAAAACGAACGGTGCGATGGCAAGGCCTAAATCGCCAAGTAAGCGTATGCCGATGACAGTCGCAATGGACGCAGCAAAAATATTGACCAAGTTATTCCCCAGCAAGATCAGTCCGAATAAACGATCAGGCCGTGCTAATAATCTTTCTGAAATAATGGCACTGCGTTTTCCTTCTTTGGCCAGATGGCGCAATCGATAGCGATTGAGTGCAATCATGGCGGTTTCTGAGCTGGAGAAGAAAGCAGAAAAAATGATTAAAAAAAACAGGATTCCAAATAGAACCGATAACGGAATGTCGTCCAAAAAAATGAGACCTCAATAATGACCAGTGACTATTCTGCGGGATTTAACCGCTCTTATTCAAGAGTTTTAAGTAAATTTTCGGTTTAAACACGTTCTAAAACAACTTCGAGAACAAATTTTGAGCCAATATAAGCAAGCAATAGAAAGGAAAATGCGACCAGTGCCCAGCGTATAATGCGCTTTCCACGCCATCCGGCTGACCATCTTCCCCAGAGTAAGACAACGTAAACAAACCAGGCAATAATCGATAAAACAGTTTTATGAATAAGGTGTTGGGCAAAAATATCTTCAATAAACATCATGCCTGACGCCAGGCTTAAGCTCAGAATGAAGAAGCCTATAACAATAATTTGCACCAGTAATTCTTCCATGACCTGTAGTGCTGGTAAGGCATGCATTATTTTCGCTGCATGTTTTTGCTTAATCATTCTTTCCTGAACAGCCAGCATGATGGCTTGAACCGCACTGATCATCAGTAAACTGTAGGCGCAAATAGATAACAGGATATGTATACGCAAACCAATCGATAGAGACTCGCTAAGAATTCGTGTGTCGGGAATAAGTAGCTCAATAATTATGACGCCTGCTGCGACCGGAAAAAGAAACAGCAATAAGTTTTCCAGAGGCCGAAACAGGGAGCTTAATAACACAATCAACCCCACCAGCCAGCCAATCAGGGAAACGGCATTAAAAATTCCGAAATCCAGACCATTTGCCAAGATAATAGCCTGATAAAGCAGGTGCGCATGTAGGGCGAGTGCAATAGTGGCAAAAATTAATACGAGCGGCCTTGTTTTGCCGAAAATATCAGAAACATTATAGATTCTGGCTCCAATAAGCGCGGCAGATATTAAATAAAGAAAAATAGCAATAATCGGTTCGATACTCATATATTTATGATTTTAAAGGATAGTTCGATGATTGCATACACTATCTGTCTGTAGAAGTGCTGATTCTATATTTAGAAAACCAATGCTTATTTTTTTAAGTTAGACGCTGAATAAGATAGAATACCGCTCTTTTTTGTCACTTTTAAACTAATTGAGATAAGTATGTTTGACGCACTTTCAGATAAATTAACCCGGGTTTTTAAAGATTTACGCGGCCAAGGTCGATTAACCGAAGAAAATATCAGTGACGGCTTGCGAGAGGTGCGAATGGCCTTACTGGAAGCGGATGTCGCGCTGCCAGTCGTTCGTGATTTTATCAATCATGTTAAAGAACGTGCATTGGAAAAAGAAGTACTTACCAGTCTTACGCCAGGACAGGCATTAATCAAAATCGTTAATGAAGAGTTGATTACGTTAATGGGTGATCAACATGAGCCATTAAAATTAAATACGCAACCACCTGCCATTATTTTACTTGCCGGTTTACAAGGTGCAGGTAAAACAACAACCGCAGCCAAACTGGGCCGATTAATCAAAGAAAATGAAAAGAAAAAAGTGGCCGTGGTCAGTTGTGATATCTATCGTCCTGCGGCGATTAAACAGTTGCAGACGTTGGCGGATGATAATGATTTAGTCTGGATAGAAAGTAACGAAAAACAGAAAGCGACAGATATTGCCAAAAATGCAATGGACTATGCCAGAAAACAATTAATTGATGTACTGATTGTTGATAGTGCAGGACGTTTGCACATCGATGATGAAATGATGCAGGAAATTAAGTCTGTACATGAAGTACTCTCGCCAGCTGAAACAATATTCGTTATTGATAGTATGACAGGGCAGGACGCAGTTAATGCAGCAGCTGCATTTAATGATGCCTTACCATTAACCGGTTCCATTCTAACCAAGACTGATGGTGATGCGCGTGGTGGTGCGGCATTAACTGTTAAACATATTACTGGTAAGCCGATTAAATTCATGGGCACTGGTGAAAAGACAGATGAATTAGCTGCATTTCATCCTGAGCGTATTGCCTCCCGAATTTTGGGCATGGGTGATGTGCTGAGTTTGATCGAGGAAGTGCAACAGAAGACTGATCAAAAAGAAGCGGTAAAACTAGCAAAGAAATTAAAAACAGGAAAAGGTTTTACCTTAGAAGATTTTCGCGAACAACTTCATCAAATGAACAATATGGGCGGTATAGCAGGCTTAATGGATAAATTGCCAGGTATGAACCAATTACCTGCAGGTGCAGCTGCACAGGTAAATGAAAAAGAGTTTATTAAACTTGGCGCGATTATCGACTCAATGACGCGTAAGGAAAAAGTCAGACCAGATATTATTAATGGTTCGCGTAAAAAACGCATTGCCAAAGGTTCAGGTACACAGATTCAAGACATCAATAAATTGCTAAAACAATTTAAACAAATGCAAAAGATGATGAAAAAAATGTCGGGCAAAGGTGGTATGGCCAAGATGATGCGTGGAATGGGAGGCATGGGCGGACAGTTTCCGCCAGGAATGCCGCCATTTAAATAAAGTCTCTAAATAATTTATTTGTTTTTTAGTTTAAAAGTAATAACCAGTGTTGAAATAAAGATTAAGCTAAAACAAATCAAACTCCATTCAGCGATGCTCAAAGTTAGAAAGGTCCAATGAACTTCAGCGCATTCACCTGATCCGCTAATAATCATTTTCATCGCTTCCATAAAAGGAAACACCTCCATCATGTATTCCAGACCAGGACCGCAAGCTGGAACCTGATCGGCAGGTAAATGTTGTAGCCAGACTTGTCGGCCAGCAATGCCTGCACCAATTAATGATGCGATTAGCGTCAGTGTGCTATAGATATAGCGCTGCCAGCATCCCGGGTTATGGATAACGGCAGCTAAAGCAATCATAGTTACGGCGATGTAACACATGCGTTGAAACGCACACAGTGGGCAGGGTTCAATGCCTTGAGCATGTTCAAGGTAAAGGCCAAAGCCAAGTAAAGACAAGCAAACAACAAAAATAGCGAGATAAAACGATCTTGTAATAGTCATGAGATAAGATACTTAGAGTTATATTTATAATAATGCCATTATAATACTGTGTGGACAGAAAAAATAAAAATCAGTTCCGAAACTTTACTTTATGATAGCCGTTAGAATCTTTGAAATTACTTTTCCTATCTTTGTTATTGTCTTGGCAGGATTGCTTTACGCACGTAAATTCAAGCCGGACATGACATTGCCTAATAAATTGAATATGGATGTGTTTATTCCGTGTTTGTTATTCAGTGTTATTTATGAAAAAGCCGGTGTTTCTGGTTTGTTTGGTAATCTGGCCTTAGCAATTGCACTTGTTATTTTGTTATCGGGTCTTGTCGCATTAATTTTTACAAAGCTTTTAAAAATAGAAGCAAAGACCTTATGTCCGCCCATTATGTTTACTAATGCTGGTAATCTTGGTTTACCTCTTATTGTATTAAGTTTTGGTGATATGGCACTTCCAGCCGCCGTGATATGTTTTGTCGTTTGTAATTTTTTTCACATTACCATTATTAGTTATTGGTTAAATAAACAAGCGAATCTATTTAAAGTATTTTTAACGCCATTAATCGTGACCGTTGTATTTGCAGTGATACTTAGTGTATTGAAAGTAAATATTCCGAATACTGTACTAGAACCTGTTCGTATGATGGGAAATATCTGCGTACCACTAATGTTATTTGCATTAGGAACACGATTAATTGATATGAAACTATCAGAATGGAAAATCGGCATGCTAGCCGCACTACTAGCACCAGTATGTGGTATCGCGATTGTGTTAACAATTTTACCGTTTATCGAACTAACAAGATTAGAGCAGGGGGCATTATTCCTATTCGGGGCATTACCGCCAGCAATCATGAATTACATCTTTGCGGAACACTTTGACCAAGAACCCTCAAAAGTCGCAGCGATGGTTTTATTCGGCAATGCATTTTGTGTCATCTCAATACCATTAGCATTAGCTTATGCATTGCCGAGGTTTGGATAGAAAATTAGATTAAAAAAATGGCTCAATCTTTCTTCCGGCCAATATTTTACATTGAATGGGGTCTTCCCATTTAGAAACCCAACATGCCCTCCATTTTCAGTTAATTCCAATGTAATACTTGATGATAATTCTGTTTCTGAAGGAATAGCTTTTTCGGTCATAAAAGGATCATCTCTACTGTGAAGAATAAGTGTTGGAATTTTAATATGTTTAAGAAATTGCTTAGAACTTGATTGGTTGTAATAATCGTCAGCACTTTCAAAACCATGAAGTACTGCTGTGACATTATGATCAAATGAATAGAAGTTTTTCCATTCTTTAAGTTTGTTTAAATTAACAGGTGATATTCTGTCATTAAACTTATCCATCGTTTTATTTCTTAAACGAGATACAAGGTGATATTGATATATTTTTGAAAACCCCTTGTCTAAATGTTTTGCACTATTTGCTAAATCGAATGGAACTGATATGGCCATAGCGGCTGTTAAAAGACATTTTTCGCCTTGTTCACCGAGATATTTAAGTAAAACATTTCCGCCAAGTGAAACGCCTATGGCTGCTATTTTTCGATCTGGGTGGAGTGTCTTTAGTGCTGTAATCAGTGTATGTAAGTCACCTGTTTCACCAGAGTGATAACCGCGGTTTAATCGATTGTGTCGTCCACTACACCCGCGAAAATGCATGAGTACACCTTGCCAGTCGTTCTTCTGTATGGTTTTTAAAATACCTTTTGCGTAAGGTGAATTAATCGAGCCTTCCAGACCATGTAGAAGAATAATGATTGGACTTGATTGTTTTTTTTCGGTCCAAACGAGATCTAGAAAGTCACCATCAGGTAATTTAAATTCTTCATTGTGCAATATCAGGGATGTTTGTTTACGGAATAATGTTGGATACAGGGTTTGCAAGTGTTTATTACGGCACCACCATGCTGATTTGAATTTACTGCTGATGATATTACTGGTGTCGATTGATAAAGTCTCTTATGTATTTATTTTCGATTTATAGCATCGGGAAGATCAATTACCGTTATTGTATTACTGTTTATAGTAAGCTTGTCGCTTAACTGGTTCAGATTAATCACGTCCAGTGCATAATATAAACCATGAGAATGACTTGCCGAAATAATAAAGCTACCTTCATTACT
>JBELBG010000031.1:0-10490 GCA_042095435.1 Thiotrichaceae bacterium
TGGTA
Organism: Thiotrichaceae bacterium; assembly: GCA_042095435.1. Classification (GTDB taxonomy): domain Bacteria; phylum Pseudomonadota; class Gammaproteobacteria; order Eutrophobiales; family Eutrophobiaceae; genus UBA7359. The sequence continues at coordinate 6 of JBELBG010000031.1, forward strand.
TGTGCCGTCTAGTCTTCGCCAGTGATATTCAATAGCTTCAGCCTCGCTGCTATAAAAAGTATTGTTAACATTTTCCGTTGCTTCATCAGCACCGGTAAGCAATACAGATTTTGCACCGAGAAGTAATAATTTTTTTGCTGCTTCTTTCAAATCTGTTGCACGCGTAAGTGAACGTATTTCATCTGCATTTGGAGTGATTACTGTTATCAGGGGTAATAATGAGGACAGTATTTTTTGACTTATTTTTTCATCGGCAAAAGCTTGTCCACTACTTGAAGCCAGAACTGGATCTAGCACAACAGGAATGTCTAAAGTAGACAACTCTTTTACAATAACATCGATTAATTCAATACTGCCAATCATGCCTATTTTGCATGCTGAAATGTTCATATCAGCCTTAATTAATTGAATTTGTTTCTGAAATGTTTCTGCTTTTTGAGGAATGATATCAGCCACTTCTTTTGTATTTTGTGCAGTGAGTGAAGTGATAACGGTTGTCGCATGACATCCGGCATTAGCAATAGTTTCTATGTCTGCCTGTATGCCTGCGCCGCCGCTCGGATCGTGTCCAGCGATAACGAGTACGACAGGTTTTTGTGTATTGCTATTCATCATAACAACAGTATTCTACACAGCTTAGATAAACACAAAAATAAAAATCAGAGGTTAAGCATGAAACAATATATGTGTGTTATATGCGGTTTTATTTACGATGAAGCAAAAGGTTGGCCGGATGATAATATCGCTCCGGGCACAAAGTGGGAAGATGTGCCTAGTGACTGGTTTTGTCCTGAGTGTGGAGCAACAAAACAAGATTTTGAAATGGTCGAAGTCTAGTTCTAGAAAGGCCTGACAACAGCAAGAATAATTATTGCGATAAGCATTAAAACAGGCACTTCATTAAACCAACGGTACCAACCATGGCCGTGTTTATTACGGTCATGTTTAAAGTCCTGTAATAAAAACCAGCAATATATATGGTAGGCAATTAAGAAAAATACAATGCTGAATTTAACGTGTAACCAAAGTTGCCCACTATAAGCACTCATTCCGACGCTAAACAAAGTACATAAGCCAAAGATAACAGTGAGTATGCCGCCCGGTGTCATAATGCCGTAAAACAATTTACGTTCCATTATTTTGAAACGATCAATGCTGATTTGATCATCACTCATGGCATGATAAACAAATAAACGCGGCAGATAGAATAAACCTGCAAACCAGGTTACCATGAAAATAATATGTAGTGCTTTAAACCAGAGCATATTAAGAAACTATTGTTTTTGATTTGTGTAATTCTCTTACTTTTTGTTTGAGCGCTTCTATATCAAGCTCGCCCTTACGTTCTTCTACTATATTACCTTGTGTATCAATTAAAAAGCTCGTTGGTGTTACCATTACATCACCAAACGCTTTTACCGCTTCTCCTTGTATATCTAAAGCAACAGGGTAAGGAATGTTTCTTTTTTCAGCCATTGAGACAACAAGATTAGGTGGATCATAAGGCATTGCTATGGCAATAATCTCGAAAATCTCATTGCCTAATTCTTGATAAAGTTTAGACAGATGCGGTATTTCTTTCACACATGTAGGGCACGTTGTTGCCCAAAAGGTAACGAGCACAGGCTTGCCTTTTAAACTGTTTAATTCCAGTTTATAACCGTCGATGATATGCAGACTTAAGTCTGATGTGTTAGAAAACTTATTTTTTTCAATATAGAAAAGAGTAAGAGTCGCAGCTATCACAAGCATTGTTGCAACAACTGCGGGGAAAAACAGTTTTTTCTTCATAAGCTACTTGCTTTGCGGCTCAACGGGCGAGTCCAATGCCGGAGCCGCTTCTTCATCCGTTCCTGATTTATTACCTTTAATAAAGTTTTTAACGGTAGAAAAAATGCGTTTAATTCCACGCCAGATTTTTGGTAGTAACCAAATCATCAAAGCAATGAATAAAACCAAAAAGATTACAAAAACTAATGGATGGGTTAACGCTGCCCATACGCCTACTATGACCATGAAATCTTCACCGAGCGATGCAAACCAGTTACTGGCTGGTTCTGGAGATGTGTTTATTAAAACGCGTGAACCGGCTTTTGTTGCATGTGTCGCGGCGGTAAGGCTGCCACCAGCCAGAAATGCAGCAAGTTCAACGGCAGGTGTTGTGTCACCTACTGCGCTCATCGCTAATACTGCGCCAAGTGGTATGCGAATAAAGGTATGCAAACTATCCCAGGCCGTATCAACGCCAGGTGTTTTATCAGCGAAAAATTCTACGCAATACATTAATCCTGCCGCCGTCATAACTAGTGGATCAGTGACGACCATCATCTCAGCAGGTAAAGCGATATTGCCTGTTGTGCCAAGATAACCAAGCATAAAAACAGCTGCATAAAGGTTAATACCACTGGCCCAGGCCATACCCATACTAAGGGCAATATATTGAACTGTATCCATAATAATTCTCGCTTTAAATTTTAATGATTATTATAACTGGTCTTACAAATAAATGATTAATTCATATAAAACAATACCTTACATAATAAGACTGTTGATTCTATAGTTTGTTCAGGTTATTTTAGTTTCACGTTACTGTACATAGTTTCTTGTAAACAGGGATATAGGTATGCCGTAAATGTAGTAACATATTTTTACTACTGTAGAAGATGCACTATTGAGAATTGGGTTACAAACAATTCTCCAATTACTTGATTACTCTTTACGTTTTATTCTGTAAAATCAGCTCCCCGTTTAAAGCAAGTGACAGATTTTAGGTATAAATATGATTAGCGTTGGTATCGTAGGTGCGACAGGTTATACAGGCGTTGAATTATTACGTTTGTTATCAGTGCATGACGATGTAGAAGTTAAGGTGGTTACATCCAATTCTGAAAAAGGTATGGCAGTTACTGATATCTTTCCAGGCTTGCGTTCGTTCGTAGACCTTAAATTTGTCGAGCATACAAGCGATGAACTCAATGCATGTGATACCGTCTTTTTTGCGACACCGCATGCAACCGCGATGCATTATGTCCCTAAGCTGCTGGATAAAGGTTGTAAAGTCATCGATCTATCAGCTGATTTCAGAATCCGTAACCTTGATATTTGGCAAGAATGGTATAAAGAAAAACATGCCTGTCCTGAACTGTTAGAAAATGCGGTTTATGGTTTACCTGAAATAAATAGAGAAAAAATAATTAACGCATCACTGGTTGCAAACCCGGGTTGTTATCCCACAGCAATCAGTCTTGCATTAATACCTGCGATAAAAAGTGAGCTAATCAATACTCAGGATATTATTGCTGATGCCAAATCAGGTGTCAGCGGCGCAGGAAGAAAAGCGTCATTAGCATCACAGTTTTCAGAAGTAGCAGAGTCCTTTAAAGCATATAGTGTATCTGGGCATCGACATTTACCTGAAATGACACAGACTTTGGAAAGTCTGCGTTCGGATAAAAAAGTAAACCTTACATTTACACCGCATCTTGTACCGATGAATAGAGGTATTTTCGCAACAATTTATGTGAAAGCGAATGACCATAAAGTCGATATGCAAAAGTACTATACGGAATATTATTCCAAAGAGACTTTTGTCGATGTTATGCCTGCTGGGACTCACCCGGATACACGTTCCGTGAAAACAAGTAATTTTTGTAGACTGGCGTTGCATCCTGCTGATAGTGAATCACAACCAACAGTGATTTTGTCAGTGATTGACAATTTGGTAAAAGGTGCAGCAGGCCAGGCTATCCAGAATATGAACTTGATGTTTGGCTTTGAAGAAGGAAAGGCATTGCTAACTCCGGCTCTTGTCCCTTAAAAAGAGTTAATATTTTTATGTCTAAACTCGTTGTTAAGAAGCATCAACCTCTAGAGGTCGTTCTTGCTGTCGTCGCTTTCAGCACCCTATTTTCATTGGCCGTCTGGTGGTTATTAGATACGAACCACTGGGACTATATCAAAAGTCAAATAACACAAAGTAAAGAATCTCGTGTGCTTTGGGAAGTGAACCAAAATCTGGAAGAAGAAAATAAACAACTAAGGGAACAGGTCGTTATGTTGCAACGCTCTAACCAGATTGATAACCAAGTAGCGGTGAAGTTACAAACTCAGATCAGAGGTTTACAGGATAAATTATATTCATTGAAGGAAGAATTAGAGTTCTACCAAGGCATAATGTCTTCGACAACAGGTTCTAAGGGCTTGAATGTACAGGGCTTGCATGTTGAGTCAACTGCTGAAAAGCAAATGTACCATTTCAAACTTGTATTAACCAATGTCACAAAAAGTGATAAAGTGGTAGAAGTGACAGTGGATATGTCAATAGAAGGAATGAACGAGGCAGGGTCCAAGGTTTTATCACTTGAGCAAGTGATAGCAGGTAACCGACTTGATAGTGAAATTAATTTTAAGAATTTCAAGCGAATTGAAGGTAGCTTCAGTTTTCCAGGTGGATTTAAGCCACTAAGAGTGATAGTGGATATACAACAAAAAGGGTACGAGAAGCCAACTATCCAGAAAATATTTGATTGGCCTGCCATTGCAGGTTAAAGGGGCGTGAAAAAATGTTTGGAAGTTCTAAAAAGCGTAAAGCGACACGTATTGACACTTTAGTAGGCCAGCATACCGAGATACAGGGCGATATAAAATTTTCTGGCGGTTTGCATATCGATGGTACTGTCAAAGGTAATGTTATTGCTGAAAATGATGGCAGATCGATGGTTTCATTGAGTGAATGCGGTACAATAGAAGGCGAAGTCAGTGTGCCTTTTGTTGTTTTGAATGGTGTTGTTATTGGTGATGTTCATGGGAGTGAACATGTTGAACTATCTTCCAAAGCAAGAGTCACAGGGAATGTTTATTACAATTTAATAGAAATGGCGATTGGAGCTGAAGTTAACGGCAAACTGGTTCATTCTTTGGAACCTGCCGAGTCTCCTCTGGCATTAGGACACGGCGAACCACTTGAAGTAACAGAATAGGTTTTGAGTATTAATATTATGAGCGCAACAGAAGAAGCAATACTAGGTCCTCTCGTTTTCAGCGAAGCTGCAGCGAATAAAGTAAAAGAGTTAATCGAAGACGAAGGCAACGATGCATTGATGCTACGGGTTTTTGTTAGTGGTGGCGGTTGTTCCGGCTTCCAATATGGTTTCACTTTTGATGAAGATATTGGTGACGGTGATACAATTGTTGAAAACGAAGGTGTTAAATTATTGATTGATCCAATGAGTTTTCAATATCTATCCGGTGCAGAAATCGATTATTCAGAAGGCATGGAAGGGGCCCAATTTGTAATCCGCAATCCTAACGCCTCTACAACCTGTGGTTGCGGTTCTTCCTTTTCCGTTTAATTAATTTTTCGAATAGAGCCCACCGAGCAATATTTTTCTGTTCGCGCCAGTAACTTCAGGAATATTTGCTGTCTTATTTTCCATTCGTTGTTTAGCTAACCAGGCAAAGGTCACGGCTTCAATACAATCAGGTGTTAAGCCATAGTCACTTGTTGTTGTTACTTTAAGGTTTGCTAAAGACTGTTGGAGTAATTTCGAAAATGTCGGATTGTAGGCACCACCACCACATAGCAGGACTTCGTGATAGTCACTGGCCACTTTATTAATAGCATCGCTAATTGTTGCCACTGTTAATTTTAATAATGTTGCCTGTACATTTTCAGCAACAATATTCGTGTCTAGCTTATCTAAACATTTTTTTATCCAACCGAGGTTAAAGTAATCTCGTCCTGAGCTTTTTGGTAGTTCAATAGAAAAATATTTATCGCTTAATAGTTCTATCAATAAATCGGGATTTTCTTTTCCAGAAAGAGCCCATGCACTATCTTTGTCATATTCTTCTGATTTATTGAGTTGAATCCAGTCATCAAGCAATCCATTACCGGGGCCGGTATCAAATCCTATTACTTTGCTGCCATCATTTGGTAACAATGTAATATTCGCAATGCCGCCGATATTTAAAATGACCAATGACTTATCTTCCTGTTGAAATTGGTATTGATGGAAAGCACTGGCAAGCGGAGCTCCCTGACCAGCAAATGCTATGTCCATTCTTCTGAAATCAGCAACCGTGGTTATACCTGTTTCAGCACAGATAATATTTGGATCAGCGATTTGTATAGAAGTAGTATATGGACTGTCAGGACTCGCTTCAGGTTTATGAAAGACGGTTTGTCCGTGATTGCCTATCGCTATTATTTGATCAGGGGAGATACTGGTTTCTTTTAGTAAGTCATTAACAGCATTAGCGAATAGATGGCCTAATTGATGGTCTAACTCAGCCACTTGAGCCAACGTGCTGTTTTCATTAATAGAACGAACCTGATGTCTGAGGGATTGCTCTATAGGGTATTCACAGTAATGAATAAGTTTGGCTTTTGTATCAAACTCAACCAGTGCAGCATCGACTGCATCCATACTGGTACCTGACATGAGTCCTATGTAATACATATTTAACTCAAGTTAACTTCATGGAATAGTTGAGTTTCAAATGGAGTTTAGCCGTCTTCCATCTTGGCATCGGCGAGTTTAATAGGATTGTCCTGTTCCTGAACAGCAATAGCGCTTTTACCTGTTATTCTGTTAAGTTCGACGAGCATCGGATTTGTTTTTAATTTAAATTCGGCAAGGTGTTTTTTATTAATTGATTCAACCTTGGGTAACTTAACGGTTAAAGGGTTTCGGTGAACACCATTGATCCTGAACTCATAGTGTAAGTGTGGTCCAGTTGCCAGTCCGCTTTTTCCAACATAACCGATGACTTGACCTTGTTTAACTTTGGAGCCTGTACGAACGCCTTTGGCATAACGATGCATGTGTGCATATAAAGTACTGTATTTGCCACCGTGTTTTAAAATGACGGTCCGTCCATAGCCACCTTTTTTACCTGCATGAATTACAGTTCCATCGCCCGTTGCTTTAATCGGTGTTCCCGTTGATGCAGCATAATCAACGCCCTTATGTGCCCTGATCTTATTTAGAATAGGGTGTTTTCTTTTCAGGTTAAATCGTGAACTGATACGTGCCAGTTCAACAGGTGTTCTGAGAAAGGCTTTACGCATCGCATCACCATTATCTGCATAATAATCTACGCGGCCATCATCATGTGCGTAGCGAATCGCCCTTAACGGTGTGTTACGGTTTACAAACTCTGCCGCGATGATTGGACCATCGGAAACTTTGATGCCATTCTTATATTGCTCTTCATAGATAACAGTGAATGAATCACCTTCCCGAATATCTAATGCAAAATCGATATCCCAACCATAAACGGCAACAAGTTGCATGATCAAATTATCAGTTAGGCCTGCTCTTTTACCTGCAAGAAACAATGAATCATTAATAATAGCACTTGTATTCTTAACAACGCTTTCGAGTTCCACTTCTTTTACTTCACTAGTAAATTTATTTTTTGTTTTTTCAACAACTAGTGTTTTGGTCAAACTCAATTCGTATTCAAGCGCGACTAAGGTATCGTCTTCAATATGAAAGTTTATAACTTGCCCCGGCCGGATTTTTTTCAGACTAGATACTTCTTTGCCAAGTGAGATGATGTTGTAGAGAGTTATCGGGCTTAAGCCGAGTCTTGAGAAAATTAGCGCTAGACTGTCACCGGATTTTACTTTGACGGATTGCCAAGGATTGGGTGTTTCTATTTCAATTGCCTTGCTTTCTTCAGCCTTGATTAATTCTGCTTCACTATCTAAATAAATCGTTTTTGTATTAACGCTATCGGCAACTTCGATTTTTTCATCGTAAGCTAAATTATCAGTAATCGTTTCAACTTGTGTTTCTTCAGTCAGTATTAACTCATCTACCGGATCGGGAATTTGAATCGAAGAAGAGGCAGGCACTGTTATCGTTTCATCAGGAGTTGAAGCGATTGTCGGAATCGAGTCGGGCGTTTTTTGTGCAGAGTCAGGTGAACCAGTACCGAATAAAAATGCGGCCGATACGACAACAATAAAAAAACTCAACAAGACTAGTTTGATAACGGGCGAAGATTCTTTTTTGACTTCAATTCGCTCAACTTTATTCTTGTAGTCTTCCTTTATATAGACTCTGTAAGTCACGGTTTACCCTGAGTAAATTTCCCTTACAATAGCTTTTGCAGCCAGCATCGTCAATATTCAATTACACAATACTTGCGTTTTGTTGACTATGATAAGCTACGCGCAATTTATTAACTGAATGGGGTAAATATGACATCCGTTAACGAGGCCATGGAATTGATCGCCAGAGGTGCTGACGAAATCCTGGTAAAAGAAGAATTAAAGAAAAAGCTCGAATCGGGTAAGACGCTTAATATTAAAGCCGGTTTTGATCCAACAGCACCGGATTTACATCTTGGACATACGGTTTTAATTAATAAACTCCGACAATTTCAGTTATTAGGCCATCAGGTTATTTTCTTAATTGGTGATTTTACCGGAATGATTGGAGATCCTTCCGGTAAAAGTGCAACACGACCACCATTAACAAGAGAACAGGTAAAGGAAAATGCCGAGAGTTATCAGGAACAGGTTTTCAAGATATTAGATCCGGAATTAACTCGGGTTGAGTTTAATTCCAGTTGGATGGATAAAATGAATGCGGCTGATGTTGTGCGACTGGCTTCAAATTATACAGTAGCCAGAATGCTAGAGCGCGATGATTTTAATAAGCGTTATAAATCAAACCAGTCGATTGCCGTTCATGAGTTTCTTTACCCATTAGTGCAAGGATACGATTCTGTTGCACTGGATGCCGATGTTGAATTAGGTGGCACCGATCAAAAATTTAACTTATTAGTTGGGAGACAACTGCAGGAAGCGAATGGCAAAGCACCACAGGTTGTTTTAACCATGCCTATATTAGAAGGCTTGGATGGCGTTCAAAAAATGTCCAAGTCCCTTAATAACTATATCGGTATAGATGAATCGCCGAATGAAATGTTTGGCAAGATTATGTCAGTCTCGGATGAATTGATGTGGCGCTATTTTGAATTGTTAAGTTTCAGACCACTGAATGAAATTGATAGCTTTAAAAAAGAAATAGAGCAAGGCGCAAACCCAAGAGATATAAAATTTAAACTGGCTGAAGAAATCATAACGCGATTTCACGATGCAAAAGCAGCAGAAGCGGCACTACAGGACTTCATTAATCGTTTTAGTAATAATGCTATTCCTGATGATATGCCTGAAATTGAAATTAATGTTGGTGTGACAGGAATGCCATTAGCAAATGTATTAAAAGAAGCAGGCCTTGTTGCTAGTACATCTGATGGCCATCGTATGGTGAAACAAGGTGCGGTAAAAATAGACGGTGAAAAGGTAGAAGATAGTCGCCAAACTCTAAACGCGGGTTTTTCAGGCGTGATGCAAGTGGGTAAACGTAAGTTTGCGAAAGTCATATTGAAGGATTGAATAAGTCTGAAATTAATGAATAAATGACAAAGAGGTTACTCAATGTCTGGTAATGATGAAGAACTGCGAAGAATGGTCGAGCGTTATGACGATGAGCCTGATTTAGTTGTCAATCGACAGTCAAAATCTAATGGTTCTATTGTCTCTTTCATTATTTTATTTCTTGGCCTTTATTTCCTGTTTAATTTTTACTCAGAAAATAAAGCTGTAGTTCAATCATTTACTCAGTCGATTACATCGAAAGTCGCAATACCAGAAAAGCTGATTCCAAAAGCAGTTTCACAAAAAACAACAAGTCTTCACCAGATTATTCATAGTGGAAACACTGACGAGGTTAAGCAAGCGTTAATCTCAGATAAAGAGACAATCAATGAAGTAGTTAATGGAATGACGCCAATAATGCTCGCAGCATCAAAAGGTAATGTAGAGATGATTGACCTACTATTTACTCAAGGAGCTGATCCAAATAAACGAGGGTCAATGAAAAGGACTGCTCTTCAGTATGCTGCTGAGAAAAATCATCTGGAAGCATCAAAACGATTATTAGCCTATGGCGCAGATATAGATGCCTATGATAATGGAAAATTGACACCATTAATTATGGCAGCAAATCGTGGATATACAGAATTAGGGCTGTTATTGATAGAAAAAGGTGCAGATGTCGATATCCAGCATATTGAGGGTTGGACGGCATTAATTGACGCAACAGCTAAAAATGATGTGAAATTGGTTATCGCGCTTCTCAAGGCAGGTGCTGATAAGGATTTGAAAGCGAAAAATGGACTAAAAGCAATAGATTACGCCAGACAATACGGCTTTAAAAATCTGGAAGTTATTTTAAGTAAATAAACTATTAAAAATAGTTTCGACAATAATCGTGTTTTTACAGTAGAAAACCTTGAATAATCATTTAAAAACAATGACTTATTATTTCGTAAAAAAAGTGTAATAGAGTTGTTGACCACGGGACTTCTATCTGTATAATGCCGCTTCCCGATTGGGGCTAACCAATCCTGTTCTTTAACAATTTCTGATCAAGTAATTTGTGTGGGCGCTTACGTTGATGGCTT
>JBELBG010000032.1:0-10131 GCA_042095435.1 Thiotrichaceae bacterium
CCAGCAACTGCCGCTTCAAATGCAACGGTGACCCCTTTTGCCTGAGCTGCCGCAAAAATTTCATCGCCATGCAACGCGATCAATGCTTTATTTGCTGTAACAACATGTTTGCCATTTTCAATGGCTTTGAGGACAAGTTCTTTTGCCGGTGAATAACCACCAATCAACTCAACAATAACGTCAACATCAGGATCATCAACAACAGCAAACGCATCGTCTGAAATTTTTTCTACTTTATCTAAGCCGGCTAAATCAGATGAGTATTCTCTGGCAGCGGCATGGGAAATAATAATTTCTCTACCGGCACGGCGTGATATTTCTTTTGCATTGCGAGTTAAAACACTGACAGTGCCACCACCAACAGTGCCGAGACCGAGCAAACCTATTTTTACGGGTTCCATAATTCCTTAATTCTCTAGTAATTCTAAACTTAGTGTTGTTGTTTTATTTTGCAACTATCAGTAGTTTCTTATCTAAACATGGCACGCATAGAACGAATGGCCTGACGTGTTCGATGTTCATTTTCAATTAAAGCAAAACGAACAAAGTCATCACCATAACTACCAAAGCCTATTCCAGGAGAAACGGCAACTTTTGCTTCAAGCAATAATTTCTTGGAAAACTCCAGTGATCCCATGTGTTTATATTGTTCAGGTATCGGTGCCCAGACAAACATGGTTGCCTTCGGCTTTTCCACTTCCCAAGCTATCGAATTCAAACCATCACATAACACGTCGCGACGACTGCAGTACATAGATCGAATCTCCGCAACACATTGTTGATCTTCTTCCAATGCAGTTATTGCCGCCACCTGTATCGGTGTGAAAGTACCGTAATCCAGATAAGATTTAATTCTTTGTAACGCTTTAACCAGTGTCGGATTTCCCACCATATAGCCAACACGCCAGCCAGGCATATTGTAACTTTTCGACATAGAGAAAAACTCAACAGCGATATCTTTCGCGCCCGGTACTTGTAGAATTGATGGTGCGGTATAACCATCAAAGACAATATCCGCATAGGCCAGATCCTGAACAACCCATATCTGATGTTCTTTGGCAATTTCAATAATTTTACTAAAAAATTCTAAATCAACACATTGCGTCGTCGGGTTTGCAGGAAAGTTGATCAATAAAAGTTTTGGTTTTGGCCAACAATCTCTTATCGACTTTTCTAATTCTGCAAAAAAATCTATTCCGGGGCCAATGGGCACATGTCGCACATCCGCTCCAGCAAGAATAAAACCATAAGGGTGAATCGGATAGGCTGGATTGGGTACCAGCACAGCATCACCACGATCGACGACCGCCATCGCTAGATGCGCCAAACCTTCTTTCGAGCCTAATGTGACAATCGACTCTGTTTCAGGATCCAAATCAACATCGTATCGCGTTTTATACCAGTTACAAATTGCGCGATTTAACCTTGGTATACCTCGGGAAATCGAGTAACCATGAGTATTTTCTCGTTGCGAGGCTTCAACCAGTTTATCAACAATATGTTTAGGCGTTGGTTGGTCTGGATTGCCCATACCAAAGTCGATAATATCTTCGCCACGATGACGCGCCTCCATTTTCAATTCATTAACAATATTAAAAACGTAGGGAGGTAATCGATTTATTCGTGCAAAATCTTCGTTCACTTTCTGACCTTAAAATTAAATAGAGGCGATTATACGGTAAAGCTTAATAACGTTACAGGACTGTTTAACTTAGGAGACTACCGTATAATCAAGCGATGATAAAAGCAGCTGCAATACAGATGGTCTCGACAAATGCCGTTAATGAAAACCTTGCTACGGCAGAAAGACTCATCAACGAAGCCGCATCGAAACAAGCCAAATTGGTAACACTACCGGAAAACTTTCCGATGATGTGTTTAAACGATGCTGAAAGATTGGCCATTCAGGAACCGTTTGGCAACGGAGCTTTACAGTTATTTCTCTCAGAGCAAGCTAAAAAACATCAGATTTATTTATTAGGTGGCACAATTCCTGTGCAATCTGATAAACCTGAAAGAGTGTGTCCGACCAGCCTATTATATAACCCAAAGGGCAATTGTATTGCCCGTTATGACAAAATTCATTTATTTGATGTACTCGTCGATGAAGCCAACCAGGAATCATATTGTGAATCGGATGCTTTTGAACCCGGACATGACATTGTTGTTGCTGAAACCGAAATTGGGAATATTGGTTTATCCGTCTGTTATGACTTGCGTTTCCCAGAAATGTATCGAAAGATGCACAAACACAATGTACAAATTATCACGGCACCGGCGGCATTTACAGCGACAACAGGAGAAGCACATTGGGAAACTTTAGTTAAAACCCGTGCGGTTGAGAACTTGTGCTATGTGATTGCCTCTAATCAAGGAGGCACACATGCGAATGGTCGCGAAACATGGGGATACAGTATGATTGTTGATCCGTGGGGTACTATACTGGCAAGTGTCGATAAAGGTGAAGGTGTTGCTATTGCTGAAATTGATTTAGAAAAACAAAACCAGTTACGAAAAATGTTTCCTGCATTATCGCATATTAAGTTCGTATAAATTTAGGCCATAAATAAAAATGACAAAAACTTTAGAAACTGCTGAAAACATCTTGCTCAATAATCGTGGGCTCAATTTAAATGATGTTCAAAATACACTAGATCATTTAATGCTACCTTCTATTGATCAAGCTGATCTTTATTTTCAATCTTCACATTCTGAATCCTGGGTATTGGAAGACGGTATCGTTAGAGAAGGTTCATATAATATCGATCAAGGTGTCGGTGTTCGTGCTATCAGTGGGGAAAAAACAGGTTTTGCCTATTCTGATGAAATTGTATTACCTGCTTTAACGCAAGCAGCGAAAGCAGCACGCTCTATAGCCAGCCATGGTGATAATGGTCAACTTCAGGTCTGGAAGAGAACTAATTCACCCATTCTTTATAATGATATTGACCCACTAAACTCAATTACAACAGAAGAAAAAGTTAACTTACTAAAACAGCTTAATCAGGCAGCAAGGCAAAAAGATCCCCGTGTTAAACAAGTTATGATTGGTTTAACAGGTTCACAATCGACCGTTCTCGTTGCTAATGATGAAGGCCAATTAAGTGGCGATGTCAGACCATTGGTACGACTAAATATAAACGTTATTGTCGAAGAAGATGGCAAGATAGAGAAAGGTGGCTCCGGCGGTGGCGGTCGTTTTGGTTACGAGTACTTTCTCAATGATGGTATGGCCATGTCATATGTCGATGAAGCAATTGAACAGGCTTTAATCAATCTTAAATCGGACGCAGCTCCTGCAGGCACCATGTCTGTTGTTCTTGGTCCAGGATGGCCCGGCATTTTATTACACGAAGCCATTGGTCATGGACTTGAAGGTGACTTTAATCGTAAAGAAACATCGGCATTTTCCGGGCGCATAGGTCAACGTGTCGCAGCTGATGCCGTCACTGTTGTAGACGATGGCACAATTGAAAATCGTCGTGGTTCATTAAACGTCGATGACGAAGGTACACCAACATCATCAACAACTTTAATCGAGCGCGGTATTCTAAAAGGCTATATGCAAGATAAACATAATGCTCGCCTGATGGGTGACAAACCGACCGGTAATGGGCGACGTGAATCTTATGCACACCTACCTATGCCAAGAATGACTAATACTTATATGTTAGGCGGTGATCATGAACCTGAAGAAATTATTGCTTCAGTTGATAAAGGTATTTATGCCGTGCAATTTGGCGGTGGTCAGGTAGACATTACCAATGGCAAATTTGTCTTTAGTGCCAGTCAGGCTTACAAAATTGAAAAAGGTAAAATAACAACACCGGTTAAAGGCGCAACCATTATTGGAAACGGCCCTGATGTATTAACGCGTGTTAGCATGGTAGGTAACGATATGGCGTTGGACTCAGGTATTGGTACTTGTGGTAAAGATGGTCAATCTGTTCCTGTAGGTGTCGGTCAACCGACTATACGCATTGATGAACTAACCATTGGTGGAACCAGTACTTAAATAAGGTTTTATAGCATCTATATTGTTAATAAATTTAAACTCGAACATTATATAAACCAAGCATCACTATAAAACATAAGACTAATTCACTTTTTCAAATTATTTTTAAATCTTCAAATATAATTTCGCAATAACAGCACCTACAACACTGAGTAGAGCTGCAAAAATAAACGTTTGCATGGAGCCGATATAATCCCATAAGTAGCCACTAACAAGACTTCCCAATGCCAGACCTGCACCAAAGCTGATGCTGCTATATAGAGCCTGGCCTCTACCTTGATGTTTACCTTTAAATTCACGATGAATATATTGAATTGCTACCGCATGATAAATACCAAATGTTGCAGCATGCAAACATTGAGAAAGAAGCAAGACAAAAACATTGTCTACAAAGAAAGCAATTAGTAACCAACGTATTGTTGCCAAAACCAAAACCAATATCATCAATTTATGTAAACCGAAACGCCCGATCACTTTATGCATAAATACATAAACAAGTACTTCCGCTAATACGCCTAAAGCCCAGGCTATGCCTATGAAGCTGTTAGAGTAATGATGCTCTTCAAGATAGATAGAAAAAAAAGTGTAATACGGGCCATGTCCAGCCTGTACCAGAAAGCACACGGCCATTAATGCTATGACATTTGGCTTTAACAGGATTGAAAGAAAACTCGTTCCATTCGACTGTTCATGTTTAGTTGGTAACTCCGTAAGAAATAAACTATGCAACCAAACCAATAACATCGTCACTATTATGATCGGTAATAAATAATGTATCGGGTTCTGATCGAAAAATTTACCTAACACTAAGACAGCAATGATAAAGCTGATTGAGCCCCAGATTCTGACAACGGTATAACTGACACTCTCTTCACCTAAATGCGATAAGGTTACCGCTTCTATCTGCGGTAATGCAGCACTCCAGAAAATAGAAAAAACAAACAGGATGATGAAAAGCATCCAGAAGTCCTGGTAGAACAAAACCAAAGAAAACGACAGCATTGAGAACAATGAGGTGAAACGAATAACCTGTACCGGTTTACTCGTATGATCAACGATCCATCCCCAGATAAATGAAGAAAAGATTTTCGTAACAACAACTACCGCTGACAAAATACCAATCGCTTCTGCATTCATACCGATCGATTTCAAATAAAGCGACCAGTATGGCATGAACGCACCGATGGTTAAAAAGAATAGAAAATAGAAACCGGACAGTCGCCAGTAAGGCAAGCCGTCGACTTTAATCATGATTAATTTTTACTTGCAGGTATAACAGGTGTTTCAGATTTCACATCCGCATTCTGTGCTCGCTGACGTAAGAGATGATCCATTAACACCAAAGCTAACATTGCTTCAGCGATTGGCGTAGCACGAATACCGACACAAGGGTCGTGGCGCCCCTTGGTAACTACTTTTGTAGGTTCACCCTCTTTATTAATCGTATCGCCGCTTAAGTGAATACTGGATGTCGGTTTAAAAGCCGTACTAACAACGATGTTTTGACCAGAAGAAATCCCGCCTAAAATACCACCGGCATTATTACCAATGAAACCTTCTGGCGTCATTTCATCACGATGTACTGTGCCTTTTTGTACAATTGATTCGAACCCCGCACCAATCTCCACACCCTTGGCTGCGTTTATACCCATCATTGCATGTGCAATATCAGCATCAAGGCGATCAAAAATAGGTTCACCTAAACCAACAGGCACATTTTCAGCAACAACATCAATCCGTGCGCCTATTGATTCACCTTCTTTACGCAGTGCAACCATATAATCGTCCAATTCAGAAACACGATCTGCATCAGGACAAAAGAACGCATTGTTCTCTACTTCGTCCCAACTTTTATGTGCAATTTTTATCGGGCCTATTTGCGAAAGGTAGCCACGAATAACAATGCCAAGCTTTTCTTTTAAATATTTTTTTGCTATCGCGCCTGCTGCAACTCGCATACAGGTTTCACGTGCAGAAGAACGACCACCACCACGATAGTCCCTCATGCCGTATTTTTGCTGGTAGGTGTAATCCGCATGTCCAGGACGGAACATTTCAGCAATGTTTCCATAGTCTTTAGATTTTTGATCTTCGTTTTCGATCAACAAACCAATGGGCGTACCTGTCGTGATGCCATCAAATACACCGCTCATAATCTTGACTGTATCAGATTCCTTACGTTGCGTGACATGGCGCGACTGACCCGGCTTGCGACGATCAAGATCGCCTTGCATATCCGCTTCCGTTAACGCCATTCCCGGTGGACAGCCATCAACAATACATACGTATCCAGGCCCATGGCTTTCGCCAGCACTGGTCACCGTGAATATTTTTCCAAAAGTATTTCCTGACATGGCGCAATATTGTATACGGGAACGTAGTTGGCGTATATGGTTGAACTCTATTGCTGTTATTTGTCCTAATTTACAGGACAAGACTGGTTAAAAAGTGATTTAATTGAATATCAAGATGATTCGAATATTACTAATTTCATTGTTATTGACGCTGCCTTTAATTTTAAAGGCGGAAGCAGTAAAAATGAGCCTTGAAAACCTTAACGGCGAACAAGAAGCATTGAATAATTACATTGGCAATGGCCAGTGGGTTGTCATTAACTCATGGAGTCCAACTTGTAGCGCTTGTGTCATTGAGTTACCGCAAATCAGAGAATTCATGAAACGAAACCCGGATATTCCCATGCTGGGAATTACACTCGACTTTCCAAGCTTTGGTTACGGTAAAATGGATATATTACGTGAATTCATAAAAAGAGAACCGCTCGACTATCCTCTGTTTCTGGCAGACATCGAACAAGCTTCAGAAGTCATAGGTCGACGGTTAGTTGGAATCCCTTCAATGACCATCTTTCATCCCGATGGTCGACCATTAGTCACCTGGCCGGGGATTGTTGAGATCGATGAAATTGAAAAATATATAAAGAATTTTAGAGAAGAGACCGATATATTAAGTCAGGATTTTGAATGATTAACATTTAAGATCAAGTAGATAATTATTTGTAATTTCAAGACACATCTAATCCTTATAGTATTTGTGATTTCTTAAAATATTATGAAAAAACCCGACATTCCAGAAAACGAGGAAACTCGTCTTAAAAACCTTCAATCACTTAATGTATTGGATACAGAAGCTGAAGAACGCTTTGATCGATTAACTCGATTGGCAAAGAGAATGTTTGGTGTAGAGATTGCTCTAGTTAGCCTAGTTGATGAAAATCGCCAATGGTTTAAATCATGCATTGGTCTTGATGCAAAAGAAACACCTCGCGATATATCTTTTTGTGGTCATGCTATTCTTGGCGATGATATTTTTATAATCCCTGACGCAATCAAAGATGAACGTTTTGCAGATAATCCTTTGGTTGTGGGTGAGCCGAAAATTCGCTTTTATGCTGGGTGTCCATTGAAATATTTGGATGGCTCTAAACTTGGCACACTTTGTATCATTGACTCACAACCAAGAATTCTTGATGAAGAAGATATCTCAGCTTTTAAAGATCTTGCTCAATTGGCAGAACATGAATTAGTTGCCGTTCAATTAGCCACCTTGGATGAACTGACAAATATATCAAACAGAAGAGGATTCATTAAGCTGGCTCAAAACAGTTTAGATATTTGTAAACGACAACGTATTCCAGCAGCAATCGTTTTCCTTGATTTAAACGATTTTAAACCAATTAATGATATTTATGGACATGCTGAAGGTGATAAAGCACTCATTGCATTTGCAGAAATCATGGCTCAAACTTTTAGAAACGCCGATGTTTTTGGTCGGTATGGTGGTGATGAGTTTGTCGTATTACTGACTGATACGTCTGTTGAAGCAGCGCATGAGACACTACGTCGTTTTAAACATTCTATTCAAGTTTTTAACCATCAAAATGATTGTGGTTACGATATTGATTATTCATTTGGGATACTTAGTACAGAAGAGGAAGAAGACTTCAATATAGAAAACTTATTATTGAAAGCAGATTCATTAATGTATGAACAAAAAAATAAGCGAAGCAAAAAATAAATCACTACAAACCGGTTAATTATCTTCTACTTCAAAAGAATTTATGAACCCATTTTCATTTGGCATTTTAACTTTCGCTAATGTCGAATCATTCATTACATCATGTTCTTCAATAATGTTATTTAAATATAGAAGGTATGCTGTCACGGCATAAACATCATTATTTGATAACGAACCTGGCGCAGTCATTGGCATGGAACGTCGAATAACATCAAAAACCGTTGTTGCATAAGGCCAATATGTTCCGATCGTTTGTTCAGGATATTCGCTGGTTAAGCCCATCTGTGCACCTGCCAATTGATCACCTGCAACGGTACCTAAGCCGCCTTGACCATGACAACTTAGACACTGTTGCTGATAAACTTTTTCTCCCTGTTCAACACTGCCTTCGCCTTTTGGCAAACCCTCACCATCCGAAAAAATACTGATATCCCACTTTGCTATTTCTTCTGGCGAAACAGCTTGTCCCAGCTCAGGACCTTGCTGTTCAGCATTGAGCGGATTAATCCCAACCGCTATCAATGCTGATATCAGAATTATCTTTAAACGTTTCATCTTTATCGTAAACATGTGACACAAAACCATCTGTATCAACTTGCCAGTTAATTATTGCGTTGTAATGAAAGAAACCGTGTTTACCTCTTTCTTTAACCAGTTTTGTTCGTTCCGGTTGGACGTAACCTGTTTCATCGATTGCCCGACTTTTTAATACAGCATTGCTTCCATCCCAATTCCACGGCAATCGAAACCGCGTTAAGGATTTATCTAAAACAGGTTCTTGTAACTCTGCTTCTGCCCATGACTTACCGCCATCGGCAGACACTTCTACTTTTGTTATTTTTCCTCGACCAGACCAGGCTAAACCTGTTATCTGATATAAACCTTTTTCTTTTAATAGCATATGTGCTGATGGTGATGTTATTAAAGACTTGGCTTCCATAGGAAAAGTAAACTGTCGTGCTTTGCCTGAAGGCTGTAACTCCGTGTACTTAGACGTTTCATTACGCGCCATCACCGGACGATTTGTCACTTTTAATCGCCGTAACCATTTTACATTTAATACCCCTTCCCAACCCGGCACGATTAAACGAAGTGGATAACCATTTTCAGGTCGTATCGGTTCACCATTTTGATATAACGCAAGAAAGGCATCATCCATTACTTTTTCTATTGGTATCGACATTTGCATGGCAAACGCATCGGCACCTTCGGCAATAATCCATTTCGCTTTTTTTCTTAAACCTGTTTCTTCCAGTAATACGGAAAGCGGTACACCGGTCCATTCGCTCGCCGAAACCATGCCGTTAAAGTAACCCGCTTCTGATTGAGAAGGCTGGCTATTCCAACCGGCATTACTATTACCACCGCATTCAATAAAACAAATTTTTGATTGCATTGGATAACGTAATAAGTCTTCAATACTGAACATTAAATCATTCTTAACCAGACCATGAATTAACAAGCGATGATTTTTCGGGTCAATTTGCGGCACACCATTATGATGGCGTTCATAATGTAATCCATTTGGTGTAATCGTCCCTTCCATTTTATGCAGTGGTGTCCAGGAAACACCGTTACCTTTTACAACATCATTCGGAGAGGGGTAACGGACAACGTCATCTTCATATTTTGATGGCGAACCGTATATTGAAAACGGTTCCCCCGGAACATTCATCCAGGGTGGTCGTGAAGTATTGAAACTGGATTGAGGAACAGTTTGGTTTTTAGATTTGGCAACGGCTATTGGTGCAGAGGACGCCAGCGTTGTAATCGCGCCAAACTGTAAACCTTTTTTTAAAAAAAGGCGTCGATCGAGCAAACCGTTTTCGGCGGCTTTATATTTCTCAAGTGTTAGATCGTCTTTACGATCTCCTGACATTACCCATCCTCTTTTTTTGTGTTAAGAGGACTTTACATCATAAGTAGAACCAAACGCATTCTTTTTAGTATCCGTTCCCTTGAAAGTCATAACTCCCTCTTCTTCTGGCACGAAATAAAACCGTAATGCTGGATCCATACTGACTGAAAAGGTTAACAAAGCCTTCACTATAGGCTTATCGTTATAAGTAACTTCCAGCGTA
>JBELBG010000033.1:0-10011 GCA_042095435.1 Thiotrichaceae bacterium
GGCTGATTCACCCCCCATTAACACGGCGACCTTACCAAAATCAGAGGCTTGATATTCAGGCAGCGTTAACATTGCTTAGCCTCCTTATCACCAATGATTCTGACTTCTGGAATTAATTTAATGCCGTGTTTTTCATAAACAGTGGCTTGCACAAGTTCGATTAAATTCTCAATATCTGATGAACTCGCATTACCAGCATTAATAATAAAATTGGCATGTTTTTCTGAAACAACAGCACCACCAATTTGTTTTCCTTTTAAACCGGACACTTCAATAAGCCTTGCTGCATGCTCCTTATCCGGGTTTCTGAAAACAGAACCACAACTATGTTGACCTAGTGGCTGCGCTTTTGCGCGCTCAGTCAATATCGTTTTCATACTTCGTTCAATTTCTTCCTGATTTGAAACATTTAAATTTAAAGTACACGAGACAAACCATTCATCATCTGCAAGTGAAACTGCGCGATAACCTGTTTCAAAGTCATCACGGTTATACTGTTTTATTTCTCCTTCCCTGTTAATGGTTTCAACATTCTTTACATAACGCCATGTCTCACCACCATAGGCTCCGGCATTCATAGCTAATGCACCGCCAATAGAACCGGGTATGGATGCCAGAAACTCAATACCAGACAATCCCTGCTTTGCCGCAAAACGAGCTACCTTTGCACAAGTTACACCTGCTCCTATTTTCAATTCTGTTTCGTCAGTACATTCAATCTCTTTCAGCACACTAACGACTGAAATCACAACACCAGACAAGCCGCTGTCCCTGACTAATAAATTACTCCCTAAACCAACCCAGGTAATATTTATTCCACTAGGCAAGTTCGACATGAATTCAGATAAATCATTTATATCTGCTGCAATATAAAAATATTCCGCATTGCCACCGGTTTTCCATGAAGTATGACGTGACATAGGTTCTTGCTCACGCAATTCACCTCGTAACAATGATTTGTTAATACACATTGTCATGCCGTTATTAATCACCTTCTGTAAAGTTTGTATTTCATTTTCACTATTCAACAAAGTCGTACACCCTAATGCACAGCGTTCGAATAAAGTTGTTTTGATATAGCACCTATATCACCCGCGCCTAAGGTCAGTAACACATCATTTTCTTCAAGCAGACTTGAAAGCACATCCGTCACCGTTTCCTTATCTTCAACAAATATCGGTTCGACATTTCCTCTTAAACGAATCGCACGACATAAAGAACGACTGTCTGCTCCGGCTATCGGATCTTCACCAGCCGAATACACGTCAAGTACGAGAAGACAATCAACATCTGAAAGCACATGACTAAAGTCTTCAAATAAGTCTCTTAGTCGCGTATAACGGTGAGGTTGATAAACAGCAACTAAACGTCGATCAAGCCAACCTGCTTTGATCGCATCAAAGATAGCTTCAATTTCAGTAGGATGATGCGCATAATCATCAATCAAGGTTACTTTTTTATTATTTATGCTGATATCACCACGTACATGGCAACGACGTGATATGCCTTGAAATTGAGATAATGCATTAACAATGTCTTTATCACTGACACCTAGCTCATGAGCGATAACAATAGACGCCAATGCATTCAGCAAATTATGTTTGCCGGGCAGATTTAATTCGATGTTCAACCAGTCTTTTTTATCTTTGCGTGAAACTTTAAACCAGGTTTTGGTATTTTCCTGTTTTATTAATTCAGCATTGTAATCAGCTTCAAAATCCATTCCATAGGTGACTACAGGCTTCGTTACTTCAGGTAATATTTTACGTACGCCTTCATCATCTATACATAAGATAGCCAAACCGTAGAAAGGTAGTTGGTGTAAGAACTCAACAAAATTATGTCGTAAATTTGTAAAATCTCCCGCATAAGTATCCAGATGGTCGGCATCTATATTTGTTATCACTGAAATAACTGGATAAAGATGTAAGAAAGAAGCGTCGCTTTCATCTGCTTCAGCCACGATATACTTTCCTGTGCCGAGTCGAGCGTGTGAACCTGAGCTATTCAATAAGCCACCAATAACATAGGTTGGATCAAGCCCGCCTTCTGCCAACACGCTGGCAACAAGGCTTGTTGTTGTTGTTTTTCCATGTGTTCCTGCAATGGCAATGCCTTGACTGAAACGCATTAATTCTGCAAGCATTTCTGCTCTTCTTACTATTGGAATTCGTTTTTTACGTGCGGTAACGATTTCTTCATTATTTTCATCAATCGCACTTGTCACAACAACCACATCTGCATCACTAATGTTATCCGCTGAATGTCCAACAAAAACATGAACGCCTAATGACTCAAGTCTTGCGGTAATCGCATTCTGTTTTATATCTGAACCACTCACTTCATAAGCAAGATTTTTTAATACTTCGGCAATTCCGCCCATACCAGCACCACCAATGCCGACGAAATGAATATGTTTAACACGCCCCATTGCATGTGTATTCGTATCAGGCATGAATCGCCTCCATACAATGTCTTGCTACATCATTTGTCGCTTCTGGCTTTGCCAAAGAATGAGCTTTGTTAGCCATTTGTAACAGTAGTTCTGGCGCTTGATACCACTTTATTAATAACTCTTTTATTTTTTCACTATTTAATTGTGTTTCCTGAATCAGGACAGCAGCCCCTTCTTTGACAAGATAATTTGCATTACTTGTTTGGTGATCATCGACAGCATAAGGAAACGGAATTAATACTGAGGCAATACCTGTTGCGGCTAATTCAGCAATGGTTAAGGCACCTGCTCGGCAGATAACAATGTCGGCCCAGGAATAAACTTCGGCCATGTCTTTAATAAATGGCAAGACTTCAACATCTACATTGTGTTTCTTATAAGATTGCTGTTTATCAGCGACATGTCGTACACCACATTGATGTTTTATTTTGTACTGAACTTCATCGCCGAGACTTGAAATAGCTTCTGGGATAACTTCATTTAATTTTCTTGCGCCAAGACTGCCGCCCAATACTAGTACTTTTAATACATTTGAATCACGTTTCACATAACGCTGCTCAGGTTTAATTATTTTGGTAATGTTTTCACGAACAGGATTACCAGTAATAGTTATTTTTTTGGCGTCCTTAAATGCACCGGGAAAAGCAGCCATGACTGAAATAGCAAAAGGTGCTAACAACTTATTGGTTAAGCCTGCTATTGCGTTTTGTTCATGTATCAATAACGGGATACGCATTAACCATGCTGCTACACCACCCGGGCCACTGGCAAAGCCACCCATACCAAGAACAACGACCGGGCGTATTTTAATCATAATCATTAATGCTTGGACTAATGCAATCATCAACATAAAAGGCGTAAACAATAATCTTAAAAGACCATTACCTCTGACGCCTGAAACATTAATCTTTAATAAAGGATAGCCATGCTCAGGTACAACACTTGTTTCCATACCTTTTTCAGAACCTAACCAGAAAAGTTGAAAACCATTCTCTTTCAACTTATCTGCGACAGCCAACGCCGGATAAATATGCCCGCCGGTTCCGCCTGCCATGATTAAAATATTTTTATCATGCATAAGCCGGCACCACCTTAGGCATTACGCTGCGCGTATCTTGCCTGTTTTCGTACTCAATACGTAACAGAATTGCTAACAAGACACAGTAAACAATCAAACTATTACCACCGTAACTCATTAACGGTAAGGTCAATCCTTTTGTTGGCAGAACGCCCATATTTACTCCGATATTGATATAAGCCTGTATGCCAATAATTAAACCAATACCGTATGCAAAGTATGCAGCAAAATATTTCTCAACACGTTCAGCAATATGACCAATAACAAAAGCACGCCAAACAATAAAAGAATAAAGAAGTATAATGACTATGCTGCCGATAAGACCGAGTTCTTCGGCAATAACAGAGAAAATAAAATCAGTATGCGCCTCTGGTAAATAAAATAATTTTTGAACACTACTGCCTAATCCAGCACCAAACCAGTCGCCACGACCAAATGCGATTAATGCCTGTGTTAATTGAAAACCACTGTCATAAGGATCTTTCCATGGATCAACAAAACTCATTAAGCGTTGCATACGATAAGGAGATAGAACAGCTAATGTTATTAGCGCACTAACGGCAACAGAACCCCATGCACAAAAACGACTTAATGGAATACCGGCCATAAACAACATGCCTAAAGCAGTTGTAAACAAGACCACTGTCGCGCCAAAGTCAGGCTCGAGTAATAATAAAGCTGAAATTAAAGTTAAAACTGTAATCGGTCTTATAAAGCCTTTAAAGTCAGTACGAACTGTTTCAGAATGGCGAACAAGATAGCTTGCTAAATAAGCTATCACACACAATTTAACGGGTTCTGATGCCTGCAATGAAAATGGACCAAGCTGTATCCAACGAACACTACCATTCACTTCTTTACCTATTCCCGGAATAAGAATTAAAACCAGCATAAAAATAGCCAGTAGTAACAATGCCATACTGGTTTTTTCCCATAAGCGCATTGGAATTTTCAAAACAACCATACTAATAGACAGTCCTATCATTGCAGCAAAGCCTTG
Organism: Thiotrichaceae bacterium; assembly: GCA_042095435.1. GTDB lineage: Bacteria > Pseudomonadota > Gammaproteobacteria > Eutrophobiales > Eutrophobiaceae > UBA7359. The sequence continues at coordinate 4,534 of JBELBG010000033.1, forward strand.
TCGCCAGAAGTAATGCATGGGATCTTCGAATTCTTTAGCAGAAATAGAAATCGATGCTGAAGTCATCATGACCAGGCCAACAAAAATGATCATTAAGGAAATACCCATTAACCAGAGGTCATATCCGGCAATCAATTTATTTTTCACATGATAATGTGATGATAGAGTAGCTTGCTTTTTACTTCGTGCAGACATTAACAAGCCTCCAGTGCGTTAACAGCATTAACAAACACATCACCACGTTCCTGATAATTCTTGTACATATCAAGGCTGGCACAAGCCGGCGCAAGCAGTACTTGATCGCCTGATTCGGCACACTGGCTTGCTTGAACTACTGCTTCATCCACATCAGAAACGAATTTGCAACTAACATCCGAACCGATAACTTCTTTTATTTTGTCAGCATCAACACCCAGCAATAAAACATTTTTCACATACTGTTTAACTATCGGTTTCAATCCCGATAAATCAGCACCTTTACTGTCACCACCTGCTATTAAAATAATTTTGCCTGTTTCACAAAGCCCCTTTATTGAAGCAATACAAGCACCGACATTGGTTGCCTTTGAATCGTTGTACCAATGAACATTACTAATCGTTTTTACCAGCTGGCATCGATGTTCTAAACCTTTAAACGTTTTTAACGTTTCTATCATCGCTTGTTTAGGAACGTTAATAGAATCAGCCAACGCCATAGCAGCTAAAGCGTTAGCCACATTGTGCTCACCTTTAATGAGCAACGCGTTTTGGCTAATGATCTTTTCTTTACCGTGGCAAAGAAAGACATCATCTGATTCTTTAATCAAACCGAAATGATTATCTTGCGGTTTATCTAATGAAAACGATATGCTTTTCCTTGAAGCATCAGTCATTGCATTAACAATGGCGTCATCTTTATTAACAACCATGACACCCTGGCCAGAATAGATCTTGTTCTTCGCGTTAGCATAATCTTCCAGAGAGGTATAGCGATCCATATGGTCGGGCGACACATTTAAAACCGCACTGGCATGCGCATTTAAGGAAAAGGTTGTCTCCAACTGAAAACTGGATAACTCTAAAACATAAACATCAGGTGTGGCTTCATTCAACAAATCAAGCACTGGTGTTCCCAGGTTCCCACCAACACATGTTTCCAAACCTGCATTATGCGTCATTTCAGCAACTAACGTTGTTACCGTACTTTTCCCATTTGAACCTGAAATAGCAATAATCGGTGCGTTTGCCTGCTGACAAAATAATTCAACATCTCCAACAACAGGAATACCATTAGCAATAGCTTGTTTAATATTCTCTTCTTGTAGCGATACGCCTGGGCTTAAAACTACTTGTTCTGCAGCTAATAAAACCTCTTTCTTTATTTCTCCAAGATATGCTGGCACTGACATAAATTCATCGTTAAAACTTGTTAGCTCTGGCGGCTCAAGACGACTATCAATCACAGCGATGTTTAAACCCTGCTTGCTTAAATAACGAACGCATGAAAGCCCGGTCTTTCCAAGACCAACTATAACCACATCAAAATATAAGTCAGTTTCATTCATGGTCATGTGCTTTTCTGCATTACAAAACAAGTAATCGTCCTCAACGTATCTTCAAGCTGGCCAAACCAATCAAAACCAGAATCACCGTTACTATCCAGAATCGCACGATGACACGAGGTTCCGGCCAACCTTTAAGTTCATAGTGATGATGTAATGGCGCCATTTTAAAAATTCTTTTGCCGGTCAATTTATAAGAACCGACCTGTAAGATGACCGAGACAGTTTCCATAACAAAAATACCGCCCATAATAAAAAGCACCAGTTCCTGTCTTGTTATGACAGCAACAACACCCAAGGCAGCACCTAGTGCTAAAGCACCTATATCACCCATAAATACCTGTGCGGGATAAGTGTTGAACCAAAGAAAGCCAAGACCGGCACCGGTAATGGCAGCACAAAAAACTGCAACTTCACCTACGCCAGGAACATAAGGAATGCCAAGATACTCAGCGAAGCGAATATGCCCGGTGGCATAAGCAAAGATAGCTAAAGCGCCGGCAACTAATACTGTCGGCAGTATTGCTAAGCCATCAAGCCCATCTGTTAAGTTGACAGCATTACTTGAGCCAACAATGACAAAGTAAGCTAGTACAATATAGAACCAACCTAAATCAAAAACCCATGATTTAACAAACGGGACTATTAATTCTGTTTCTACAGGTAGTGTTGCTGATTGATATAAATAAAGAGCTGCACCTAAGCCTACAATCGATTGTGCTGCATATTTATAGCGTGCTATTAAACCTTTCGAATCGTTGTAAATAACTTTCTTGTAATCATCAACCAAACCGATAAGACCAAATAGAAAAGTAACAATCAGGCAAACCAGAACATAGCGGTTACTGATATCAGCCCAACATAAGGTACTGAATATAATTGAAATCAGAATCAATAGACCACCCATTGTTGGCGTACCTGATTTTTGCAGATGAGACTCGGGGCCATCATCTCTAACACTCTGGCCAATTTGATTATGTGTTAAACGACGTATTAAATAGGGACCAAATACAAAAGAAATAAACAACGCAGTTAACACACCCAGAATTACGCGTAGTGTTAAATAATTGAAGACATTAAAGCCGCTATAAAATTGAGTCAGGTATTCAGTTAGCCAAAGTAACATTTATTTTTGCTCCTCAACTAATGAATTAACAATGCGATCCATTTGCATATAACGCGAACCTTTTATTAATAAAGTCGTATCTTCAGTTAATGAATCCAACAAACTGTCTTCAAGTTCATCATAAGAAATAAAATGAATTGCTCCCTCACCAAAACTTTGTTTTGCATGAAGACTCAAATCACCAATACAAAACAAACCATCAATACCTGCTGATTGCGCTAACTTTCCAGCTTCTTTGTGATGTTCTATAGCTGTTTCGCCAAGTTCACCCATATCACCTAATACCAGATAGCGAGAACCACTGTATTTACTCAAGACATTGATTGCAGCACTCAGTGACTTTGGATTTGCATTGTAAGTATCATCAATAATACGGGATCCTTGTTTGCCTGCTTTCACCTGCAAACGCCCTTTGACCGGCGACATTTTTTCAAGGCCTGCTTTTACTGTTTCTAGTGAAACATCTAGACTTAAACAACAGGCCGCTGCTGCTAAAGCATTCATTACATTATGTTCACCAGAAAGAGACAAAGTAATAACGATTGATTGCTGGGCACAATGCAACTCAAACTTGATCGCATTGGTTTCAGTTAGCGCCTCAACATTTTTTGCTGTTACATTTGCTGAGCTTGACTTGATACCGAAGCTAAACTGTTTTAAATGTTCACATGTTTCTTTCCAAAAACCAGCATACTCGTCATCTGCATTAATAATGGCAGTGCCTGAAGGCTGTAAACCAGAATAGATTTCTGCTTTTGCTTTCGCAACACCTTCTATACTGCCAAACCCTTCCAGATGCGAAGGTGCACATTGCGTGATAACAGCAACATTTGGGCGCGCTATTGAACTTAACCATTCAATTTCACCTGGATGATTTGCCCCCATTTCAATGACAGCGTATTGATGCTTTTTGTCCAAACCAAACAAGGTTAATGGCACACCAATATCATTATTAAAATTTCCGGCTGTCGCATGTACTTCAGAAATTTCCGAAAGAATACTACTGACCATTTCCTTAACTGTTGTCTTGCCATTACTGCCGGTAATAGCAACAAGCGGAATAGATAATTCCTCACGCCAACTTTTCGCCAACAGCCCCATCGCTTTGCGTGTATCTTCAACTTTTAATACGGGTCTGGAATGACGGGCATCATCTGCTAATAACAATGACGAAGCACCGCTTTCTTCAGCTTTAGAAACAAAAGCATGGCCATTAAAGTTTTCACCTTTTAATGCTATGAATAAGTTTCCTTCATCTATTGTTCGCGTATCAGTACTACAACCAGTAAAGATTAGATCTTCACCAACTAACGTTGCGTTTATCGCTGTAGCGGCCTTAGAAAGTGACATGCTAATCATGTTTCACCTTCCGTTAAACGCCTAGCCAATTCACGATCACTAAATGGATAAAATGTTGTGCCGATTTGCTGAGTTGTTTCATGGCCTTTGCCAGCAACCAAAATAATATCGTCTGCATCAGCGTTTAAAAATGTAGCGGTTATTGCTTCAGAACGATCATATGTAATCGTCACATTGGACTTATCTTTAATGCCATTGACTATATGTTCGACAATGACTTCTTCTGATTCAGTACGCGGATTATCATTTGTGATTACAACATGATCAGCCAATGACTTTGCAATACTACCCATCTCTGAACGTTTACCCGTATCACGATCACCGCCGCAACCAAAGACACAATGTAGCTTACCCTTACAATAATGCTTCAAAGTCTGTAATGCTTTTTCCAGTGCATCTGGTGTGTGCGCATAATCGACAATAAGCAGAGGTTTATTCTGTTTGGAAAAACATTCCATGCGTCCCGGCACACCATTAAATTCTGATAATGCTTTTGCAACATCTTCTGCTGACAGCCCATAAAGACATAATGCTGAAAATACAGCCAATGTGTTATCAATATTAAAAGTACCTAATAAAGCAGTCTGAACAGTTACCTGCCCCCACGGGCTTTGAACTTTTAATATCGTTTTTAATTCATCCGTTTCTATCTTCTCACAATAAACAAACTGAATATTCTTATTCTCTATTTCCAGAGTTTTTGCTTTAGCCGAATAAGCAATGATCTTTAATCCTTTCGGTAATTGCTTAATAAACTTAACGCCATAATCATCATCAATATTAATAATGGCATTTTTTAAACCTGACGATTTAAATAAATGGAACTTGGCATCGGCATATTCTTCATAGCTCTGATGATAATCAAGATGATCACGACTCAGGTTAGTAAAGATCGCAGTATCAAAATGAGTTCCGGAAACTCTGCCTTGATCCAGTGCGTGTGAAGAAACTTCCATAACTACTGCATCAATATTATTCACCCATTTAGCAAACAATGAATGTAATTTCACCGGATCAGGCGTTGTTGTTTTATCAGACTCTATTTTTCCAAACGGCCCATTACCAATAGTGCCTATTAATGCTGATGGTTTTCCTAATGCATGCATAACTTGGGTAGTCATATATGAAACCGTTGTTTTTCCATTGGTTCCAGTCACACCAACAAGATGCATCTGTTGTGATGGTTCATCATAAAACCGACTGATAATAACGCCAGCTTGTTTACGTAAGTTTTCAATACTTATTACTGGCACTGGTATTGAAGCAAACTCAAACTCTTCACCTTTCTCAACTAAAATAGCTATAGCACCAGCTTTAATCGCATCGTCAATATAATCAACACCATTCACAACACTGCCGCGATAAGCCATAAACAAATTGCCTTCATTTACCAGGCGACTATCAATTGCTACACCGCTTACATTAATAAGGACATTATCCTCTACTAATCCG
>JBELBG010000034.1:0-10002 GCA_042095435.1 Thiotrichaceae bacterium
GTTGTAACTCCATGTACTCATTAGAATCATTACTCTCAATAATCGAATTATTTGCTTTTCCTGTAGCAAACAGAACACATGCATCGTTTGTTGATGTATCACCATCAACCGTAATCCTGTTAAAACTTTTATTTACGGCATATAACAAAATTTCATTAAGTGCATTTTCGGATACATTTGCATCTGTTCCAATGAATGACAACATTGTCGCCATATTTGGCTTTATCATCCCTGATCCCTTAGCTATGCCGGTAATAGTGATGGTTTTGCCTGCAATAGTAATCTGTTTAGAAATAGCTTTAGCAAGAGTATCTGTCGTCATTATCGCCTGCGCAGACTTTAGCCAGGCATTGTCAGACAAACTTTCTAACAAAGCAGGTAATGTCTGCTTAATCTTTTCTATAGGAAGATCTTCACCAATAACACCGGTTGAAAAAGGAAGTACTTCAGATTGCTCACACGTTGCCAATAACGATAATGATTGACATGTTTCTTTAGCATTGGAAATACCTGGTTCGCCAGTACCTGCATTTGCATTGCCTGCATTAATTAAACAATAGCGTGCTGCGGTATTAGCAAGGTTAGTTTTAGCAATAATAACCGGAGCAGCACAAAATTTATTTTTAGTAAAAACCGCTGAGCTTACCGTGCCTTTGCATAACTCAATTAATACAACATCATCTCTATCTTTATCATAAATATTTGCGGATACAGCAGATAAACGAATACCATTAACAGGAATTAACTTTGAAGGAAGTTCTAAACCAACAGCCATATAATAACCCTACTGCAAATAATTAATATGAAGTGTATCTTATGAAATTAGCTTAATCTTCCATGACATTGTTTATATTTTTTACCTGAACCACATGGACAAGGTTGGTTACGCCCTATTTTGGGTTTGTTTCTCGTATAAGGTTTCTCTGCAGGTGCAGCTTGAGCTTGTTGTGCTTCAGGATTTAAGCTACTTTGCGCAGGAGCATGATTAAAATTCATTTTTTGCTCATGCTCCTGTTTTTCTGCTAACTCAACGTCTTCCTCGGTTCTAATATTAACCCTGGAAAGAAAAACAACGACATCATGCTGCATACCATCCAGCATTTGTAAAAACAGATCAAATGCTTCGCGCTTGTATTCCTGCTTTGGGTTTTTTCCAGCGAAACTTCTTAATTGAATACCTTGTCTGAGGTGATCCATATTAACCAGATGTTCTTTCCAATGCCTATCCAGGACATCGAGCATAATCTGCTTTTCAATACGCCTCATCAAATCAGGGGTAATGGTTTCCTCTTTTTCTTTGACAAGTTTATCCATTTCTACATGCAGCTTTTCCCGAAGAGTCTCTTCATGTAAGGACTTGTCTTCAGTTAGCCATAAATCAACATCAACAGTTAAATCAAACTCATGGAGAAATGCATCTTTTAAACCTTCTATATCCCACATTTCTGCCATGCTGCCACGTGGGATATACATATCAATCACATTTTCAATGGCTTCATAACGCATTTCATTCACTTCTTCGAGTACACTTTCGCCATCGAGTAAATCATTTCGTTTTTCATAGATGACTTTACGCTGATCATTTGCGACATCATCAAACTCAAGTAAGTGTTTACGAATATCAAAATTATGTGCTTCAACTTTACGTTGCGCATTCTCAATTGCACGAGTGACCAGTTTTGACTCAATCGCTTCACCTTCGTCCATACCCAATTTTTGCATAATTGAAGAAACACGATCTGATGCAAATATCCGCATCAAATTATCTTCTAACGAAAGATAAAACCGACTCGAACCTGGATCACCTTGTCGACCTGCTCGACCACGAAGTTGATTATCAATACGACGCGACTCATGCCTCTCTGTACCTACTATATGAAGCCCACCATTATCTAAAACCTGTTGATGAAGTTGCTGCCATTCCTCTTTTAATTTATCGAGCTGAGCCTGTTCAGGTTCGTTTAATAATTTAAGCTCAGCTTCATAATTTCCACCAAGTACAATATCGGTACCTCGACCAGCCATGTTCGTCGCGATCGTTATCGCACCCGGCTTACCTGCCTGTGCAATAATCTCCGCTTCTTTTTCATGAAACTTGGCATTTAAAACCTGATGTTTAATTTTCTCTTTATTCAGAAAGTTTGATAGGTATTCAGAAACTTCTATAGACGCTGTACCGACAAGAACCGGTTGTCCCTTTGATTGACAATCTTTAATGTCTTCAATCATAGCCGCATATTTTTCTTTTGCCGTAAGAAAAATAACATCACTCTGATCATCACGAATCATTTCCATATTAGTTGGAATAATGACAACTTCTAAACCATAGATAGACTGAAACTCAAATGCCTCCGTATCAGCAGTACCCGTCATACCAGACAGCTTTGTATATAAACGAAAATAATTTTGATAAGTAATGGAAGCTAATGTCTGATTTTCATTTTGAATTGTAACGCCTTCTTTAGCTTCTATAGCCTGATGCAGACCTTCTGACCAACGGCGCCCTTGCATGGTACGTCCGGTAAATTCATCGACGATAACAATTTCGTCATCTTTAACTATGTAGTCAACATCAACATGAAATAAGTGATGCGCTCTTAATGCAGCATTCAAGTGATGTAAGATACTTATATTGACCGGGTCATACAGAGCTTGCCCTTCTTTGAGCACATTATTCTCTCTCAATAATTGTTCAATATGATCGTGCCCATCTTCAGTGAAATAGGCCTGCTTCGATTTCTCATCCAATGTGAAATCGCCCGGACCATCTTCTACTTTTTGCACAACCAACTTTGGAATCAAGGCATTAATTGTCAAGTAGAGATCTGATTTATCATCGACCATGCCGGATATAACCAGTGGCGTTCGTGCTTCATCAATCAGGATTGAGTCAACCTCATCGACTATGGCAAAATTTAATCCGCGTTGTACACGACTCTCATTACTAAATGCCATATTGTCACGCAAATAATCAAAACCAAATTCATTATTAGTACCGTAAGTAATATCACACTGATAAGCCGCCTTTCTTTCCTCTATTGATAAACCACTGACTATAACGCCCGTAGTTAAGCCAAGAAAACTATAAATTTGCCCCATCCATTCAGAGTCACGTTTTGCCAAATAATCATTAACAGTAATAACATGGACTCCCAGCCCTGATAACGCGTTTAAATAGGCGGCCAACGTCGCAACAAGCGTTTTACCTTCACCTGTTCGCATCTCAGCAATATTGCCATTGTGCAAAACCATTGCACCAATTAACTGTACATCGAAATGTCGCATATCAAGAACGCGTAAACCTGCTTCCCTGACTAGTGCAAAAGCTTCGGGTAAAATATCATCTATTGTTTCCCCTTGTGCCAGCCTGTTTTTCAACTGTTCTGTTTTCTTTGGAAACTCATCATCAGTGAGAGACTTGGTTTCTTCTTCTAATGAATTAATTTTAAGCGCTATTTTTTTCAGCTTTTTTACAACGCGATCATTGCGCGATCCAAATATTTTTTTAAGTAGGCCGGTAATCATTTTTTAATATCTATATTATTGTTACGTAAAAATTCTTTTGTGTTGTTACACAGAATGGATATAGAAAAGATAAGAACGCGTTGTTATTGCAAGGAAATATACTTTTTCGGATTTACTGCTTTTCCATTATTTAACACTTCAAAATGGACATGCGGTCCGGTTGATCGACCGGTCGAACCCATCAGTGCAATAACCTGTCCCTGTTTGACTTTCTGCCCTACAACAACGAGGTTCTTTTTATTATGTGCATAACGTGTCTGATATCCATTGCCGTGGTTTAATTCGACAACATTTCCATAGCTATAACGCGCACCGGACCAGGTTACAATGCCGGAAGCTACAGCAATGATTGGGGAACCAGTTTTACCAGCGTAATCAATGCCTGCATGAAATTCAATTTTCCCGGTAATTGGATCGGCCCGCTTGCCAAATAAAGAAGAAACCCAGCCGGTTTTTGTCGGACTACCTGTTGGAAAGGTTTGCTGTTGCAGAGTTCTATCAATCAACATGGACTCCATTGCTGAGAGTTTTTCCGCCCTATCCTGAACTTTAAAATTTAGTTCTTCCAAAGCAACCAAAAAGTCACTGACTTCCATAGTTTTGTGTGCATTAACAGGTTTTGGACCACCCAGACCAGGCACCGCATCAATATCAAAGTCTATTTCTTTTAAGTCAGCTATATCTGCTAAGCGAGAACCAAGCGCATCTAAACGCATAACATGAGACTGCAAAGTACTTAATCTGGCCGATAATGCATCAAGGTTTTTTTCAGCATTATCCTGAGCTTGATCCAGCATTTTCTGCTGGGTTTCAATTTCTTTGCTCCATAAAGGTGCTGCTTGAGCATATAAATCCTTAAATGAACCCCGTGTTAGATTTAGCGTATGCAACCCACCTGCATGAAATATCAATAATCCAGCAGTGATGCATAACAATAAACAAGCACTCAATGCCAACGGACCGACTGTTAAGGTCAGACTTTTTTTTCTGGATTTTGAAATTAAAAATATTTGCATATTTATACTGTGCTAAATTTAATCTGTATACTCTCTAATTTATGAGCAATAAAAAAAATATCAGTTTACCTGTTAGCAAATTATTTAAAGATAAAAGCCTTTCTATTGCTGACCTTTGCCAAAAAGCAAACTTAATCCAGAGGGTAGAGCAAAAATTAAAAAAGTGTCTTGATCCTTCACTCCACAATTATTTTGAACTTGCAAATATTAAAACAGACTCTGTAGTAATACTTGTTAACTCTCCCACGTGGGCTACCCGCCTTCGTTATAATATTCCAGCAATCCTTGATGCTTTAAATAACCAACTAAATTTTACTACTATCAAAACCGTTAGAATTAAAGTAAAAACTCTAATTCCTGAAACCGCTCCTAAAGCAGAAAATAAAATTTCTTTATCAGAATCTTCTGCTCAAATACTTCTCAATGTTGCTGATAATTTTAATGATCCTGAACTGAAGGAATGTTTTGTAAAACTATCAAAAAACGTTAATAAATCTAAATAAATTAATTAGCAGGCACTCCCTGCATAAACGAGATAGGTGCTTCATACCCATCTTCAAAACTGACTAACTCCCATGCATTTTCATCAGCTATCAGGGTTCTTAACAAGGCATTATTTAATGCATGTCCTGATTTAAACCCGCTAAAACTACCAATTAAACTATGTCCTAATAAATATAAATCACCAATGGCATCGAGAATTTTGTGTTTTACACATTCATCTTCATAACGAAGTCCATCTTCATTAAGTATTCGATAGTCATCAACAACAACTGCATTATCCAGACTACCGCCTAATACTAGATTTTTTTCACGAAGTAGTTCCACATCGCGCATAAAACCAAACGTTCTTGCACGGCTAACTTCTTTTACAAATGAGGTAGTGGAAAAATCAATTTCTGCATGACAATTGTTATCATTAAAAACGGGGTGATCAAACTCTATGGTAAAGCCTACTTTGAAACCATCAAACGGTTCAAACATGGCCCATTTGCCATCTTCTTCAACGCGTACTTTATCCTTGATTCTTAGAAATTTCTTTGCTGCTGATTGCTCTTCTATACCTGCAGATTGAATCAGAAAGACAAACGGCCCGGCACTTCCATCCATAATCGGAACTTCATCAGCACTTAAATCAATATAAGCGTTATCAATGCCAAAGCCAGCCAGTGCGGAAAGTAAATGCTCTACTGTTGAAATACGAACATCATTCTTAATCAATGTACTGGAAAGACTTGTTTCGCCGACATTTTCAGGATTAGCCGATATTTCAACAACGGGATCTAAATCGACACGTCGGAAAATAATTCCTGTATTTACAGCAGCGGGCCTTAAGGTCAAAAATACCTTTTTCCCCGTGTGTAAACCGACGCCCGTTGCCCGAATTACATTTTTCAGTGTACGTTGCCTAATCACTTTAATATATCCATAAACCTGGCTCTCATCGGAGCGCTTATTCTTATATTATTGTATTTTAGGCAAATTTTGTACCACTAGAGCATTTTGCCTAAAACCCCCCCATAATTTCGACCGGCAGTATATCACGTAAATTCCTATTCTAGTCCGCCTGTCTTCTTAAAAATGCCGGAATATCAAGATAATCAGTATCACTATTTGGCATTTCTTCTTCAGACTCCGAAATTTGATTACGCATCACTGTAGGACGGTCTAAATCTCTGTAATCTACATTCAATTCGTCATTTTGAACCAATTTGATGCGAGATGCATCATCTCGGCCTAAATTTCCTAAACCAGTAGCTACAATTGTGACACGGATATCACCTGACATTTCAGGATCGATAACTGTACCGACCACGACAGTGGCATTATCAGAAGCAAACTCCTTAACGGTAGAACCAACTTCATCAAACTCACCAATAGACAGATCCATACCAGCAGTAATATTAACCAGAATACCGCGGGCACCGGCAAGATTGACATCTTCAAGTAGCGGGCTAGAGATAGCGGCTTCAGCTGCTATTTTCGCACGCTCTTCACCTTGCGCCTTACCTGATCCCATCATCGCCATGCCCATTTCGGACATAACTGTACGAACATCAGCAAAGTCGACATTTATTAAGCCCGGACAGGTAATCAATTCCGCAATACCTTGTACTGCACCAAGTAAGACATCATTCGCAGCACTAAAAGCATTTAATAAACTGACATCACGACCTAGTACGCTTAATAATTTTTCATTAGGTATAGTAATTAAAGAATCAACAAACTGACTTAGCTCAACAATACCTTCTTCTGCAACAGTGCTACGTTTTTTACCTTCGAAGGCAAACGGACGTGTGACAACAGCTACAGTCAAGATACCCATCTCTTTTGCAACTTGAGCAACAATAGGTGCAGCACCTGTACCCGTACCGCCACCCATACCGGCAGTAATAAATACCATATCGGAACCATCTAATACATCCATTAAACGATCGCGATCTTCTAGCGCTGCCTGACGACCGACTTCAGGGTTTGCACCCGCGCCCAAACCTTTGGTCATATTGCTACCTAGTTGTAACACTGTTTTTGCACCTGAGTTTTTCAGTGCCTGTGAATCTGTATTAGCACAGATAAATTCAACTCCTTCCATTTTGGCAGAAAGCATATGCTGTACAGCATTACCGCCGCCGCCGCCAACACCGATTACTTTTATAACTGCCGCCTGATTAGCTGCATCGACTAATTCAAACATGTCTAAACCTCCCAAATATTAAAAAAATTGTTAATTAAAAATTACCCTGAAACCAACTCTTCATTCTTTCAAAAACACCTTTCACACCATCATTAATATGTATTGGTGCCATACCTTCTTGATTTTGTTTTTTACCAAAAATTAATAAACCCACACCCGTTGCATATATCGGGCTTTTAACGACATCTGATAAACCTGAAACATATTGTGGTACTCCTAAACGAACCGGCATATGAAAAATTTCTTCGGCCAATTCAATCACTCCATCCATTTTTGAACTGCCACCAGTCAGTACAATCCCGGCAGCAATTAAATTTTCAAATCCGCTTCTTCTTAATTCTGCTTGTACAAGACTGAATAATTCTTCGTATCGTGGTTGCACCACTTCCGCCAACGTTTGTCTTGCCAAACGACGCGAAGGTCTGTCACCTACACCGGGGACTTCAATGCTTTCGTCATGGTTAGCCAATTGTGTCAGTGCGCAGGCATATTGAACTTTAATATCTTCTGCATGCTGTGTTGGTGTACGTAAAGCTACAGCAATATCATTAGTCACCTGATCGCCAGCAATAGGAATAACAGCAGTATGATGAATCGCACCATCTGTGAAGACTGCAATATCGGTCGTACCGCCACCAATATCGATCATGCATACACCTAGATCTTTTTCATCTTCTGTTAATACTGAATAACTTGAAGCCAACTGCTCTAAAATAATGTCATCAACTTCCAAACCACATCGACGTACGCATTTAACAATATTTTGCGCAGCACTGACTGCACCTGTAACAATATGAACCTTTGATTCCAGTCTTACCCCGGACATGCCAATCGGTTCTTTAACGCCTTCCTGATTATCAATAACAAATTCCTGCGGCAGGATATGTAGAATCTTTTGATCTGCGGGAATCGCAACAGCTTTAGCCGCATCAATAACGCGATCAACATCACCAAAAGAAACCTCACTATCTCTTATGGCAACAATACCGTGTGAATTAAGGCTTTTAATATGACTCCCGGCTATACCTGTAAAAACAGAATGGATTTCACAACCAGCCATTAATTCGGCTTCTTCAATTGCCCGCTGAATTGAATGCACGGTCGATTCAATATTGACCACAACGCCTTTTTTAAGACCTCGTGATTGATTTGATCCAATACCAATAATTTCAATCTCATCATCAACCGTAATTTCACCGACAATAGCCACGACTTTAGACGTGCCTATATCTAAACCAACGATGAGATTCTTATCTGTTTTCTTAACCATAGTTTATCCGCCTGCTCTCATGATGCAGAATTGTTTAGCTATTTTTTCCATTTGATGGAAAACCCATTTGTATAACGCATATCTATTGAATCCGTTTGTGCTATCCGACCTGAAATAGTCGTTGGTATTAATGTTAAAAAACGATTTAATCGTTCTTCAAAATCTCGACGACCTAATACAACATTGATTCCATTTTCAAGCTGGAATGACCATGCCCGCCTTTCATTTAGCGTCACTGATGCAAGCTTAAACCCGAGTACCTGAACTCGCTCTTGAATCAGGTTAAACCGCTCAAGTAAAATAAGTTCTGAATCATCCGGACCGGATAGCATGGGTAAATGCAAAGGAATCGTAGAAAGTTCCGGCGCAAAGTATTCTCCTTCGGCATTTAATAAACCGGATTCCTTCCATCGCACATACGGTACTTGTTCAATAACAATCACTCGTAAAGCATCAGGCCAGACTCGCTCTACTGTTACTTCACTCACCCAGGGCTCTTCAAGTAAAGCCAGTCGCACAGCATCAACATCAAGGTTAAAAAAACCACCTCTAACTTTATCCGTAACCAGTAGCTGCAAATCGACCGGTGACAGATTTGTAAAATCACCTTCAATGCGTACCTGTTTAATCGGTAAGGTATTAGAATTAGACAGCGTTACCCCAGCCCAGATAATCAAACCAATAAACATCAGGACAAATATAATTCCGACAAAACGTGGGCCGCGCTCATCACTCCTGTCGACACTATTAAATTGCAATTTGTCCGGATCGATTACCATATCAATACTCATAAGTTCACGGCTTCCTTACCCATTGATGTTTCAAGACTTGTCGCTAGTATTTGTACCGCTAACTGTTCAAATGAAAGTCCAGCCTGTCTTGCTGCCATCGGTACAAGACTATGGCTGGTCATTCCCGGAATCGTATTAACTTCTATTAACCAGGGGTTATTTTCTTTATCGATCATTAAATCGACACGACACCAACCACTAACGCCGACTAACTTACTCGCACGTAATGCTAACTGCCCCAAAGACTGCTCTACTTTTTCATCAAGCCCGCAAGGACAAATATATTGCGTATCATCATCTTCGTACTTCGCCTGATAATCATAAAAGTCACGTTTCGTTTCTAACTTGATCATCGGTAATACCGCATTAGCTAATATAGGTATGGTGTATTCACTACCTTCAATCCAGCGTTCAGCCATGACATTGTCATCATATTTATTTGCTTGTTTCCAGGCAGAAGATAAATCATCAGCATTGATCACTTTACTCGCACCAACACTGGAACCTTCTCTTGCAGGTTTAACCATGATGGGTAATTGCAATTGTTCTGCTACCTGTTGCCAGTTGCTATCCTGATTCAGCTCTTCTGCATCAGGTGTTGGTAATCCCGCAGCTTGCCAGATAGCCTTACAACGTACTTTATCCATTGCTAATGCAGAACTCATTACACCACTGCCAGTATAAGGAATGCCTATGGTTTCCAGC
>JBELBG010000035.1:0-5007 GCA_042095435.1 Thiotrichaceae bacterium
TATAGCGGTATTTGTCTGAATCTACTTCTGAACCATTAGGGATATATAAATTTAAAACGGTAACCCCTTCGGTATTAATAGCGAGGACTCGCCGCTGTTCATCTTCATAATCAGGTATATTGCTAGCTATTGTTTCTATTGGAGACTTGCAAATGGTTGCAACACCGTTGTAAGTTTTTTGCCCGATAAAGCTGACTTGATAACCGGCATTATTGATTTCTTCAACAGGAAAGTTCTCATCGATTGTTTTTGTTTCCTGTAATGCTAAAACATCAGGTTTTTCGCTTTCTAACCACTGTAAAACATGTGGTAGACGTACTTTTAGGGAATTTACATTCCAAGTTGCTATTTTGAACACGGCTTTAAAAAGAAATGAAGTTGTTAATGAATATTGAGATTAAACCCGAAAACCGCCATGTCGACGACGATTAAAATAATCGAGGACAAACGCCCCGGTTACCATACCAATACTAAGTACGAGTAATATAGCAATCAGGTAATGCTTCCAGCTTTGCAGATAAAAAACTGTAGAGTCTGAACCTGCTTCAACTTGTATACCAGAGGAATCGAGTTGTGCTTTTAGTTGTTCGTTTTCTTTTGTTAATGAACTGATAGTGCCGGCAAATTGGTCATAGCTATCAACATTGGCAATTTTAGCTCTCAGGTCGGCTAGTTGTGCCTGTAGGTCACCGCTTTTAAGGCGTTCTGAATTTAATTGCTGGATCAGTTCTTTTTGTTCAACTGAATCATCATTATTTTCTGTCATCAACGTGCCTGACTTTAATAATTCAATTTCTTTTTCCAGTTCATTAATACGTGTTTTGCCGGGCTTATTATTTAAAACATATTTTTCGTTTATCCAACCCTGGTTTCCTTCCGGATCTTCCACCTGCACGAGATCGTCGATACGATCGACAACGCTCAGCTCAGTTCCGCTAGTAATTAGTTTGATGATAGGACTGTTAATGGAGGCACTTTTATGTAGGCCAATTTTCAGTTCGTCAATGACATAAACGGTCTCAGCATGAGCGAGGATCGCAAAGAGCATAAGTGCGCTGATTAAAGTGCTTTTAATTTTGACCATTTTTTCCTTACGCAGTAATGCCTGAATGCCTTAATAATGGCTCAATACTGGGTTTTCGGCCTCGAAATTCAACAAATAAATCCATTGGTTCACGACTACCACCTTGCTCCAGTATTGAATGTAAAAATTCGTTTCCTGTATTTTTATCAAAGATACCCTTTTCTTCGAATTTGGAAAAGGCATCGGCTGATAATACTTCGGCCCATTTGTAGCTATAGTAACCGGCTGCATAACCGCCTGCAAAGATATGTGAGAAACCATGTTGAAAACGATTGAAGTCCGGCGCTTTTACAACAGCAACCTGACTTCGCACTTCATTTAATAAATCCTGAATATTAATTGATTCATTTGAAGCAAACTCCAGGTGTAAACGAAAATCAAATAAAGAGAATTCCAATTGCCTGACCATTTGCATGCCGGCCTGAAATGTTCGCGCGCGGGTCATTTTGCCGAACAGTTCTTCATCCAACACTTCATCTGTATCGATATGTCTTGCAAATAAGTCGAGCGCCTCTTTTTCCCAACACCAGTTTTCCATAAATTGACTGGGTAATTCGACCGCATCCCAAGGGACACCATTGATGCCAGAAACACCGCTAAATTCAACGCGGGTCATCATATGGTGTAGCCCATGGCCAAACTCATGGAACAAAGTGGTTACTTCGTCATGTGTTAGTAATGCTTCTTTATCACCAATTGGTGGTGTGAAGTTACAGGTTAGATAGGCAACAGGGTTTTGTATTGTTGCCGCAGCTTTTTTACGAACGATGCATTCATCCATCCAGGCACCGCCACGCTTATGTTGCCGTGCATAAAGATCGAGATAAAAACTGCCTCTTAAGCTGCCATCTTCTTCAAGAATGTCGAAGAACATGACATCTTTATGCCAGACTTCAACGCCCTCTCGTTGTTTGAATGTCACACCATAGAGTTTATTTGTAATGGCAAATAAACCATCGATAACCTGATTAACCGGGAAATAAGGTCGCAGTGTTTCCTGTGATATATCAAATTTTTTCTGTCTTAATTTTTCTGCGTAATAAGCAACATCCCAGGCATCAAGCTCATTTACACTGGTTGTTTCCCCGTTGATTTGCTGAACAAACTGCTTTAACTCTTCAAATTCTTTTTCCGCGAATTTCTTTGTACGACTGGCTAAATCATTTAAAAAGTTCAGAACTTCTTCAGGGCTTTCGGCCATCTTTGTTGCTAATGAATAATGCGCATAGCTTTCAAAACCAAGTAACTTTGCTTTTTCCGTTCGATACTTGAGTATTTCGAGCATGACATCGCTATTGTCCCAGTCTTTATTCATACCTTTGTCAGAAGCACGCGTCACATAAGCGTGATAAAACTCTTTTCTTAATTCAGTATTATCTGCGTATTGCATGATGGGCATGTAAGAGGGAAAGTCCAGTGTAAATAACCAGCCTTCTTTATCATCATTCTTTGCTGTTTGTTCCGCCAGAGCTAAAGCTGACTCCGGTAAACCCGCAAGTTGTGTTTTATCGGTAATGTGTTTTTTCCAATCATGTGTGGCA
The DNA here is from genome assembly GCA_042095435.1 of Thiotrichaceae bacterium. Lineage (GTDB taxonomy): Bacteria > Pseudomonadota > Gammaproteobacteria > Eutrophobiales > Eutrophobiaceae > UBA7359. Next base: position 2,626 of record JBELBG010000035.1, read on the forward strand.
TCAAGCAGGTTTTCTTCAAATTTGGTTTGTAGTTTGGAAAGTTTTTGTTGGATGATTTTATAGCGTTCTTTTGCTTCTGCATCGAGATCAATACCGGACAAGCGAAAGTCACGTAAGGCATTTTTTATGACTTTCTGTTGAGCCGCGCTAAGAGAATCAAATTCTTTACTGTTGGCTATGGTCTCATAAGCATGAAACAGATCTTCATTCTGTCCCATTTCTGTTGAGTAATCAGATAACTTGGGTAAACAAGCATTATAGGCTTCGCGTAATTGATCATTATCAGCAACAGAGTGTAAATGACTGGCAGGAGACCAGGCGCGACCAAGCAGGTCATCCATATCTTCCAACTTTTGTAACAAGTTATCCCAGTTGTAATCTTTTGTTGCTGTTAATAGTGATTTAATTGCTTTTCTGTTTTCAGAAAGTAGTTCATCCATTGCCGGCTCAATATGAGAAGCCTGAATTGATTCGAACGCAGGTAATCCTGTCTTATTTAATAGTGGGTTGTTCATAATACGTTATATTTTTAAGTTTTTAAGTAGGTGCGCTAAGCTAGTCGAGCACTGATCATTAATGTTGAAAGAATACCGCAGATTATAAAGGCTGAAATCGATAATACCGAGTATATATGTAAACGTCGGGTCAGATCATCTTGCGCTAGCGCTGAAAGAATGAAGGGCCGACGTCGGTCGTTGGTTTTATTCATCATATGAACAGGCGGCAAGGTTTTTTCTTCACTGTGTTTTTCCATGACGTGCTTCAGGGCTTCATCTCTGACTTTCTGCCATTCATTCAAATCAATTTCGCCGTCATTGTTCGTATCAAACTGCTTCAATAATGCTTCTGTGTCTGTTTTCCATTCACGCACAAGTTCACGTACATCTTCTTTCACATCGAAGTGCGCGCCTGCACCGCCTACTGTTTTATATAAGCCAATGGCATAGAGGCTTTCACCAGGATGTAATAGTTTTTCGGTATAGCGATATTTATTATTAGTTAATGCAGAAAAGAAGCCTTTTTTCTTTTGTGTTCTGCCGGTTCCTGCCATTGGATTAGAGGTATTGCCATACCAGACCGTTTTGTCCGCTACGGTTACTTGCGCGCCTTCCGGGTCAATTATGCATTGCCCCGTTTCATCCTTGATTAGAAATAATTCATCGCTAATGCTTTCTCTAATGGTGACCCATTTAGAGTTCTTCCCGGATTGGCGATGTTCTTCGACTTTAAAATCATACCAAGTACAGGAAGTACCGGTCAGTGGTGATGAAATGGGTTGTCCATCCATCAAGTGGCCATGACCAATCAATTCCAGGTAACCTTGTGCGGCAGAACGAATTTTTGAAGTCGGCGTATCTTCAATAATGCGTTTACTGTTCATAAACTTGAAAGCGAAAAAAAATCCGGCGATGGATGCCACTACCAATATGACTGCCCATATCCAGAAGTTATCAGCAGGCGCTGCTTTTACTGATGTTTGAAAGTCAGTAAAAAAATTAGACATGTATGTGCTTTAGCCGAACAGTGCTTTTACATCGACGTCCTGTTTTTCTTCATCGCTGAATTCAAGTAAATCACGCGCGGTAAAATTCATAAAGCGCGCAATAATGATGTCTGGGAATTGCTCTATACGCACATTATTCGCATTAACCGATTCATTATAAAACTCACGTCGATCAGCAATTGCATCTTCCAAGCCGGAAATACGTGCTTGTAGCTGTTTAAAATTATCGTTTGCTTTCAACTCGGGATAAGCTTCGGCTAACGCGAATAAGTTTCCCAGTCCCATTCTTAATTGTGTTTCAGCTGGACCTAATGAAGAAACATCGCCTTTTTTTCTTGCAGCAGAAACGGCAGAGCGAGCCTTGATGACTTTTTCAAAAGTATCTTTCTCATGCGCCATGTATTGTTTACAGGTTTCAATCAACTTGGGTAATTCATCATGTCGCTGTTTTAACAATACGTCGATATTCGCCCAGGCTTTGGAAACAGCATGCTTGAGTGAAACAAGGTTGTTGTAAATTGTGACGGCGTACATCACCGCGGCTGCCAGGATGCCTAAAAAGATAATGCTGGAAACGTCCATAAGTCTTCCCCTGTATTTATCACATAAAAGTAATTATGAAGCCATCTTAAACGACTGTCTTCTAAAAGTAATATTCTCAATGAATAAACTAATGTAAATGCTAACAATTATCAATTGTAAATCAATAACTTAAACGTTGACAACTGAGTGTTGCCTACTATTATGCGGCTATCTAATAAATTTCTTTAGGACAATTATCATGCAAGGCAATAAACAGGTAATTAAACATTTGAATACGGTTTTAAAAAATGAATTGACCGCAATCAATCAATATTTTCTTCATGCACGAATGTACA